>NZ_JAMZGM010000052.1 GCF_024158605.1 Sebaldella sp. S0638
TAGATAAATCAATATATGAAAAACAAATCTTTTATTATATCAGATTTAATTTACAGACTTTCTTGCACACTCCCTTTTTTGATCTTAAATATGGAGTTTTTATAACAGTGTTTACGCATATTTTTTTATTATTTAATCTATACATGTTGTATTATCCAAGGTTAAGAAGAAAATCGGAGTTAAGTAAAACAGATAAATTTATATATATTTTTTTAATAATATATTCAATATTGACACCTATTTTAGCTTTATTGCTTACTGCTTTGATAAAATATAAAATAATATAAAATCTGAATTTTAATATGATCAGAAAAATAGAATTTGAAGAGAAAAATAATTTTACTAAAAAATATGAAGAAAAGAATAAAAATTATTCTCCCTTCATATTTTAATTTATAATTATATATTTTATTTTTTATGGATGAATAAAAGCACAAAAGCCATAATTTACACCGAAAGCCCCTGCAATTCCAAAAGAATACCCGTCAAAAAGTCCCTAAGCTCGTCATAATCAGTAGCATCCTTAATTTTTTCTAATAATTCGGCTTTATCATTTATGAATTTCCATGAATAGTAATAAATATTCAAAAATGATATATCATCATATCCCGGAGGATATTCCTCTTCCCAGTATAATTCATCATCATCTTCGGGAGTATACCAAAGATATTTTTCAGAAATAAGTTCCAGAGGATCAGAAAAAATCTCGGACTTGTCAAAATCATTCTGAATAGCATTTTTGTAAGAAATCAGAATTAATTCATAAATTTCCATCTGTTCATAACTAAAATCAGTTTTTCCCGCTGCAAAATCTTCTTCCAGCTGCTCAAGAAGAAAGTACACTCCCCATGGAGTAACCTGCCACAAAGTTTCCTGATGTTCCAAAAGATTAATGAGTTCTTTGTATTTTCTGTTCTCTATAAGTTTTGGAATATTTGTGCCTCTTCCATATGGAGTAGTCAGATTTTCCCATGGAATGTCGTTGATTGTTATCTTCATAATACCACCTCGTTTAAATATTAATTTTTTCTATTTTAAAAACATATATCCTGTAAAGATTTTTCATAAATTTATTTGAGTGCTTCCCTTTATAAGTATTTATAGCTGTTAACCAAGTGTAGCACAGAGAAAAAGAAATGTACAGATAAGATATCCTACAATATTATCATACAAGCATAAATGAAATATAATTTAGGTATATGAAAAAATTATTTTACAATTTACCTTAAATAGTTTATAATTATACAAAATAATAGATAGAGGCGCGGAAAACTAAGAGTAGATTTATTGAGACTGTCAGTCTGTGATGTAAATCAAAAGGAGTATCCGCCGAAGCTGTGAGGACTTGACGAGTTTTACAGCTGGGCTTGTGGACAATATCCATAAGACTGTCATTGCTGTATTAGCAGTAGTGTTGAGCTATCAGGTATAAATACAATACTTTTATATAAATAGTATTTTATCTGCTGATGGCTAGTCTATCAGCATTTTTATATATGACTTTTGAGAGGAGAAAAATATGAAATTATTCGGAACATCAAAAATTAACGAAAGAGGAAACCTTGAAATAGGCGGAATAGATACGGGGGAGTTAACTAAAGAATTCGGGACACCGCTTTATGTAATGGATCAGAAACTTATTGAAGATACTATTGATATAATGAAAGAAGCTTTTGTATCAGAAAGATTCAATACACAGATAGCTTACGCAGGTAAGGCATTTCTTACTACAGGAATGGTAAATCTCGTAAATAAAAAAGGTCTGGATCTGGATGTAGTATCAGCGGGAGAATTATACACAGCAATAAAAGCAGGGTTTCCTATGGACAGGGTTCATATGCACGGAAACAACAAAACCGAGGAAGAACTAAATATGGCTATAGAATATGGAATAAAAGAGATAGTTATAGATAATGAAGATGAAATAGAAAAAATAGAAAGAATATGCAGAGATAAGAATAAAAAACAGGCGGTGCTTCTGAGAATAGATCCGGGAATTGAAGCCCATACACATGAATATATAAAAACATCAGGTCTGACTTCAAAGTTTGGAATATCATTATTTCAGGATAACCTTTTTGATATAGTGAAAAGACTTGATGACAGTGAATATGTGGAGTTCAAAGGATTTCACACACATATAGGATCACAGATTTTTCAGTCGGCGTTCTTTATATTTGCACTTGATGAAATATTCAAATATCTTAGCAAGCTGAAAGAAGAACTGGGAATAGCAGTAGAAACAGTAAATATGGGCGGAGGATTCGGTGTTTATTATGCTGAGGGAGATCAGCCGCCAAAGCTTGACGAGCTTTTGAAAGAAGTAATTACATATACAGAAGCTATGGAAATTAAATACAGAATAGGATTTAAAAATCTGAATATAGAACCGGGTAGAAGTATAGTTGCAAATGCCGGAACAACATTGTATACTGTAGGAGGAATTAAAGAGACTGTGGGAGGAAAAACTTATGTTTTTGTCGACGGCGGTATGGCTGACAATATAAGACCAGCATTATATCAGGCAAAATATGAAGCCGGAATAATCAATAAACTAGAAGATGAAGACAAAAAAGAAGTAACTCTTGCCGGGAAATTCTGTGAATCAGGAGATGTATTAATAGGAAATGCAAAACTGCAGAATGCAGAAATAGGAGATATAGTGGCAGTTCCTACTACAGGAGCCTATTGCTATTCTATGTCAAGCAACTATAACAGATTCGCAAAACCAGCTCTTATATTTGTAAAAGACGGACAGGCTAAGCTTGCTGTAAAAAGAGAGACATTAGACGATCTTGTAAGAAATGATGTTATATTTGACTTATAATAATGAAACGGAGGGACTTCCTTGGTAATCGTACATAAATACGGCGGTAGTTCAGTAGCAACTACTGACAAAATAATGGAAATAGCAAAATATTTAGGCGGAGTAAAGGAACAGGGACATGATGTAATAGTAGTAGTCTCTGCTATGGGAAAAAGAACAGATGCATTAATAAGTCTTGCAAAAGAGATAACCAAAGATCCGGATAAAAGAGAACTGGACAGACTGATGTCCACTGGGGAACAGACAACAATTGCACTTCTTGCCATAGCTCTGAAGAGTCTGGGTTATGATGCAATTTCTCTCACTGGTGTACAGGCAGGAATAAAAACATCCGGACACCATACTAAAAATGTTATAGATTCTGTGGATACAGATAAGATAAATGAACTGCTGAAAGAGGGTAAAATAGTAATAGTGGCAGGCTTTCAGGGAGTGAATTCACGCGGTGATGTTACTACGCTGGGAAGAGGCGGTTCTGATACGTCGGCAGTGGCTCTTGCAGCGGCTTTAGGAGCAAAGTGTGAAATATATACAGATGTGGACGGGATATATTCCATAGATCCCAGAGTATACAAAGAAGCTAAAAAGCTTCCTTTGATTTCATATGATGAGATGATGGAACTGGCATTTCTCGGAGCAGGAGTAATGGAACCCAGAGCTGTAGAACTCGGGAAAAAATACGGAGTCGAGATATATGTAGGGAAATCACTGGGGGAGAAAAACGGAACTATAATATGTGCAGAGGAGAAATGTATGGAAAAGAAATTAATTACCGGTATTTCTATAAATGAAAATACTGCAATGATAAATATAGAAAATATACCTACTTATGCAAAGAATGTCTATATAGTATTTAATGCAGCAGAAAAAAACGGTGTAAACATAGATATGATAAGTCAGAATGACGTAACTGCAAGTCATGGAAGTATGGCATTTACATGTCCGAAGACTGACGAGACTGCGCTTGAGCAGACAATAGCAGAAATAAAAGAGGCGCTTCCTGATATAAAACCTGTGGTTAACAGAGATGTAGTAAAAATTTCACTGGTAGGTATAGGAATGATCAGCAACATAGGTATAGCTTCAAGAGTATTTAAGATACTTGCTGAAAACAGTATAAGCTTTCATCAGGTTTCTACTTCTGAGATAAGTATTTCTTTGATTATTAACGGTGTAGACAAAGAAAAAGTAGCAGTTCTGCTTTCAAAAGAATTTGAAATATAAACCTACAGAGGAGTAAATATTATGTTAAAATTGAAATTTGAAAAATATCACGGACTTGGAAATGACTTTGTGGTATTTGATGAAAAAGAACTTGAAAAAAATAATATAAAAAATTATAGCAAACTTGCCGAAAAAGTATGTCACAGACGTTTTGGAATAGGCGGGGACGGGATACTCATACTAAAATATACAGATGGAATTCCTTTTATGTTATATTATAATTCTGACGGAAGTCAGGCTCCAATGTGCGGCAATGGGATAAGATGTTTTGCCTATTATCTGAAAAATAACAATTATATTACAGAGGATAAGTTTACTGTGAAAACAATACCGGGAGATATGATTCTGGATACATATACAGATGAAAACGGGACATTTTTTGCAAGAGTAAATATGGGAAAACCTGTATTTGATGTAAAAGACCTTATAAATACCGATAAAGATAATTTTATAAATGAAAAAATAACGATAGACGGTGAAGAAACAGAAATATCATTTATATTTATGGGGACAGATCATTCAATGATATTTACAGATGACCTTTCAAAAGTAGATATAGAAGGTACCGGGAAAAAAATAGAAAACTTTACTGAATTATTTCCTAAAAAAGTAAATGCTAATTTTATAGAAATAAAAGATAAAAATAATATAAAAGTAACAACATGGGAAAGGGGAGCGGGTCTCACTCTGGCATGCGGGACAGGAGCCACAGCTTCTGCGGTTTTGACTGCTTATCTCGGAAAGACGGACAGCAAAGTAAATGTGGAAGTTCCCGGAGGAACTCTTGTGATAGAATATCCTGAACACGGGAAAGAGGCATTTATGACAGGCCCTAGTGAAAAAGTAGCAGAAGGTTATTATAATTATGAAGGTGAATAGTATTTAAATTTATCAAAATTCTTTGTAATCGAGGTGCTGGATATGAAAAAAATTATAGTTTGTATTTTATTTTTTCTCACAATGATTATTAGCGTATCAGCGGATACAATAAGTAAATATGATGATGTAAGCAGTCCTGAATATGTGATGCTTTCATTTGAAAATGCACTTAATATGAAAGATTTTCAGAGAGCATGGAATTATTGGAAGCCGCAGCCTGAAGCAGGTTTTGAAAAATGGAAAAAAGGATATGCCGATACAAAGCATATAGACATATA
Organism: Sebaldella sp. S0638; assembly: GCF_024158605.1. Classification (NCBI taxonomy): domain Bacteria; kingdom Fusobacteriati; phylum Fusobacteriota; class Fusobacteriia; order Fusobacteriales; family Leptotrichiaceae; genus Sebaldella; species Sebaldella sp. S0638. The sequence goes on from NZ_JAMZGM010000052.1 coordinate 5,209, forward strand.
TTATAAGTATAAAGATTCAGATGCAGGAGCAGGAAACAGATGGGTGACCTATACTGTAAAAATGTTTGCCGAAGATAACAAAGGAAAAAAGCACTTATATGAGGGATATTACACTCTCCATACTTCAGCACCCGAACTGTATGAAAACGGGGAATGGCCGGGGTGGAGAATTGAAAAAGGAGAGTTTAGAAAAATATATTAATTTTTATGAATAGGAGTGATGATATTATGGAATTTAAAGGTTCTTATGTAGCGTTAATAACCCCTTTTACCAAAAATGACGAGATAGATGAGGATAAAATCAGAGAACTGGTTAATTTTCACATTGAAAACGGCACAAGTGGAATAGTACCATGCGGAACAACCGGTGAATACCCGACTTTGTCATATGAAGAACATGAAAAAGTAATAAGAGTGGTAATAGAGGAAGCGAAGGGCAAGATACAGGTAATAGCAGGTGCAGGATCGAATAATACTAAAAGAGCCATAGAGCTGACAGAATATGCAAAATCACTCGGTGCAGATGCTGCGTTAAGTACATGTCCTTATTATAATAAACCCACACAAAGAGGTATATTTGAACATTATAAGGCTATAGCAGATGCTACAAAGTTTCCTTTAATGATTTATAATGTTCCCGGGAGAACAGGAGTAAATATAGAGCCGGAAACTGTACTGAAATTAACTGATCTTGAAGAAGTGGTAGCTATAAAAGAAGCAACAGGAAGCCTTGAGCAAATGATAAAAATACAGGAACTATGCGGAGACAGACTGGCTATTTTATCAGGAGAAGATCATCTGATTCTGCCGATGCTGTCAATAGGGGCAAAAGGTGTAGTTTCAGTAGTGGCAAATATTCTTCCTGCTGAAATGTGCAATTTGATAAAGGCGTTTGAAGAAAAAGCATATGATAAAGCTTTTGAATTACATTCGAAGCTTTATGATATAAGCAGAAATATGTTCATAGAGGGGAATCCTGTTACAGTAAAAGCTGCTATGAAAATACTGGGATTAATTGATAATGACAGTGTAAGACTTCCTCTGGTTTCTCAGGAAGAAAAAAACAATCAGAAATTAAAAGAACTTTTTTTGAAAAAAGGATTAATAAAATAAAAGATACAAAATATAAAAGTAAAAATTAATTCCATATGGAGAGAAAGGATAGAAATGAAAAAATATAATGTTGCAGTGGTAGGAGCTACTGGTCTGGTGGGACAGACTTTCCTGAAAGTGCTGAAAGAGAGAAAATTTCCCATAGAAAATCTTTATCTTTACGCATCGGCAAGATCAGCGGGAAAGAAAGTAGAGTTTGACGGGAAAGAATATGAAATAATAGAACTAAATGAAGATAATATCAGGGATGATATTCATATAGCATTGTTTTCAGCAGGCGGAGGAACAAGCAAAGAGTACGGGCCTAAATTCGCCGCAAAAAACGCAGTAGTAGTAGACAACAGCAGTGTATGGAGAATGGATAAAGATGTACCTCTGGTAGTACCTGAGGCTAATCCTGAATCTCTTGCAGATCATTCTGGGATAATTGCCAATCCAAACTGCTCTACAATACAGGTGATTCCGGCATTAAAAGTTTTGGATGAACTTTATGGTTTGAAAAGAGTGATATATTCCACATATCAGGCAGTAGCAGGTTCGGGACAAAAAGGAATTGATGATCTTGAAGCTAACCTGAGAGGGGAAGATTCTAAAGGATATCCTCATAAGATTGCTTTTAACCTTATTCCGCATATTGATTCTTTTTTAGATAACGGTTATACAAAAGAAGAGATAAAAATGGTGGAAGAAACAAGAAAAATTCTGGGACTTCCTAATCTGAGAGTTACTGCAACGTGTGTAAGAGTACCGGTAAGAATGGGACATGCGGTATCAGTAAATGTGGAACTGGAAAAGCCTTTTGATCTGGCAGATGTAACAGAAGCATTTGCTAAAAAAGAAGGCATTATAGTAAAAGATGACGTTAAGAATAATGTATATCCTATGCCTCTTGAAGCAGCAGGAAAAGATGAGGTATTTGTAGGAAGAATCAGACGTGATGAATCTGTGGAAAATGGTCTGAATTTATGGATTGTAGCAGATAACATCAGAAAAGGTGCTGCGACAAATGCAGTACAGATAGCAGAAGAATTAATAAAAAGAGAAATTGTATAAAATTTAGCAGGAAAATAAAAAAGATACCTTAATCAGAAGAGGAAAATATCTTTCTTTTGAAGGTGTCTTTTTGTTTTTGGCTTTTCAAATAAAAATACCAAAAATAAATAATGCAGAAAAACGAAGAAAAATAAAAAATATTGTTTTAAATGCCGAAAAATCCATAAATTGATATTTTGAAAATTTCTGATAATCAAAGTTATCCGGCTTAGCTTATTTCTATTTTTAATGATAAACTAGTCTCATATAAGGCTAAGGAGCTGAAAACCACACTAAAACTATATAAAAGTAACCGGAGGTATTAATTATGAAAATAGAGACAGGATATGAGAAAAAAGATTTTTATACTGAGCAGGAAGTGAACGAAATAAGAGAAAAGATGTCAGGAATAAAACTGCCGAATAATCACAGAAATATGAAAATTGCAGATTTAGTAAAAGAATACGGAGCAGAAAGAGCAAAAAAATTAGTAGAGGAAGAAGTGTATTTATTTAAACATTCTTTGATAATGCTGGAATTATCAGAAGGTTATAAGATGATAAACGGGCATGAAAATGAAATGATAGATTATACTTTCAAAAATCAGAATGAAATTATGAAAAATTCAATGTATGAATATATCGGCATAAGCGATATGATGTTGTCATAAAAACAGAAGGAGTTTATGCAATCTGTGAAAATAGAAAGTTAGAAAGCAGTATCAGATTTTATGCGGAATTTTTTATAATCTAAGATAATTTAAAACTAAAAACAGTTTCTTGTGAAACATGCCCAAAAGTCAGATAAGCCTGACAGATAAGGGGAATTTCAGATTTTAAGAGACTGTTTTTTTAATATATGAAAATAAAAAAACATCAAAATAAATAAACTATTATTAATTTGCTGTATTTCCAGCAAACAAAAACGTAAATTTTGAGATATGAATAAGAAAAATGATAAACTTACCAATTTATCAGATTTTTTTATAAAAATTGTTTACAAAAAATTAATAATGATGTATAATGTAAACTAAAAAGGTGTAAGTCATGAGTGTTATAGGAGATAATATAAGAAAAAACAGACTGAAAAATAATCTTACGACCAGAGATTTAGCACAGAAAATAGGTGTTTCTCATACAGCAGTGAATAAATTTGAAAAAGGGCTATTATCTCCCAATAAACAGATGATAAGGAAGATGGCCAGAATATTTAAGGTGAAGACACAAAAACTTGTTTTGGATACATCCTCACTGGTTGATATAAAAAATATAGAATTCAGGGATGAAGAAAGAATAACTAAGAAAAATAAAGAACTTATCGAATACATAGCTAAAGAAGAACTGGAAAAGTACTCGAATCTGCTCGAATACTTCCCCGAAGAAAGATTTTTGTCATTTGATCCGGAAAAATACAGGGAAGAAATATTCTCACATGAAGATATAGAAGAGAAAGCAGCGAACATAAGAGAGAAACTGGGAGCCGGGAATATGGCAGTCTTTAGTCTGACTGAACTGCTTGAAAATAACGGACTTATAATTATTTTCGCTGAATCGGTAGATGGTTTTAGTGCACAGGAGGGATACATACAGGAAAAATATCTGTTTGTTACTTTGAGAAAAGAGAAAACAGAGGAAGAACAGAGATATCTTCTTGCGAGTGAACTGGCCAGAATAGTATTTGATATAAAGAATCCCGATTTAGATACAGAAGATGTTAATAATGAATTTGCTTCTTCTTTTTTAATGAGCAGAGAACTGATAATCAAAGATACAGGAGAAAGAAGAAAGAAAATTTCATTTTTTGAACTGGATGAGCTGTGCAGAAAATACAGACTTCCCGGGACAATAATCATAAAAAGGCTCCGGGACCTGAAGATTATTTCCGAAGCTGAGAAAACAAGACTTCATAATCATGTAAAGGATAAATCAGAGGGGCCGTCAGATGAAACAGAGATAAAAAATGAAAAATCAGATAAATATAAAAAAATGGTTTTAGAAGCAGTTCTGGAAAAATATATTGATTATAAAAAAGGAGCAAAATTCCTGAATATGCTTGAAAAAGATTTTCTATGTCTCATAGACGAGAAAAAGTAAATTTAATATAAATGCACATTTGGAGGCAGAATGAATAAAAAAGAGAGCTTTTATGAATACATGTATAATTATGAATATGATGAATATTACGAATTTAGTGAAGAAATAGTCAATCCTATAGTTGAAATTATCAGAAGGTATGATAATTTTCAAAAAGAAGAGGAAAAAAAGTATAAGGCAATGATACAAGCCGAAAAGCTGAAAAAACATAAATTTATAATAGTACTTGCAGTATATGCGGTTTTATTTATGGGAGTGTCTATTTTCAAAATGAATGCTCTTTATGAGATAGTGGATCTGAACTTGGAACTGGGTGATCTGAATGCAAAGATATTTGAAACGCAAAAAGTGGTAAATAGTCTGGAATACAGGGATAAGCTGGTGGACAGCGATGTAAGCATGAGAAAAGTGGTGAATGAGTCAAAGAAAATGGGATTTACAGAAGACAGAAAAGTGGAATATGTACATTTTGTGAAATAAAAAAAACAGCTGATAAAGCTGTTTTTATAATGGAAGAACATTTCTTCCGAATTTACCGTTTATTACTATTGCAGCAGCTTCATAAAAAGCAAATGCACCGCAAAGTATTCCTTCAAAACCGGCAATTTTATGAATAGTTTCACTACCTGAAAAATTAGCTGCTGCCAGTAAGAAAAATAAAACAGCAAGAGAACCAAATACTAATTTTCCTATAGTATTTCCTTTTAAAGTCCCTATAAATAAAGCAGCAGTAAAAAGTCCCCATAATCCAAGGTAAAATCCCATAGATACAGCATCAGCCGCAGGAAGTTTCAGTACCGGACCTGCCCATATAAATACAAGAGAAAGCCAGAAAGCTCCATATGAACTAAATGCTACAGCACCAAAAGTATTACCTTTTTTCCATTCCATAGAACCGGCAATTAACTGTGCTGCTCCTCCGTAAAAAATTCCCATACCCATAATCATAACACTCAAAGGGTAAAATCCTGCATTATGTATATTAAGCAGTATAGTAGTCATAGCAAATCCGAATAGTCCCAGCGGGGCAGGATTTGCAGTCTGATCTTTAATAATTCTTTCCATTTATGCTCCTTCTTAAAAAAATAAAATCCTTAAAGAGTTTATCATATTAAATGTTTATTGTAAATAAAAGAATTTTACAGTGTATAAAAAAATAAAAAACATATACAATTTGAGGAGAGTATTAAATATTACAGGAATATAAAAAGAAAAACTAAACATAAATTTTATTAAAGATTTTTATATAATAAATATATATAAAAAATGATTGACAAATTTTGGAAATATGGTAAACTGAAAATATAAGTTTTTATATACAAATAATCTTAAAAATTGGAGGGATAATCATGGCAATAAAAAATGATATACCGTTATATGATGAATTGGTTAAAAGCCCGGAGTTTTCCGATTTGGATTATGAAGAAGAAAAAGATTTTAGACTTGGAAGAAAAGAAGGACTTGGAGGAGAATATTTTGAAATGCAGGAACACATAGCATTTCAAAGCATACTTGCAGAAAATTATAATGAATATAAAAGAAATGCATTCTATGTTGACGGTATACCGCTTTATGATGAAGTAGTAAAAAGTCCGGAATTTTCCGAATTAGAGTATGAAGACGGAAAATCATATGAGCTGAGTCCGAGAAGGGTGGAACTTGGCGCAGAAGCTGAAAATACACAGGAAAAAGTATTGTTTGATAAATAAGGAGACTGCCTTTTGGGGCAGTTTTTCCTTTTTATATAAAAAAATACAGAAATTACCATGCAGATATAAAAAAAATTTTTTCAATTCCAGTAAAATAAATAGTTGACTAATACATCAGTATTTTATATAATATACTAAATTAGTATACATATAATGTAATACATTAAAAGTACAACAAATAACATTATTTTGAATAGTAAATAAATAGTTAATGGGGAGAATGGTATGAAAAAAAGAAAAAAAATGATAATTTTTTTATTACTCGCCATAAATTCTTTAGTTTCAGCTACTACTAATATATCGGGTAAGTTGAAAACCACGTACAGCAGATTATATAAAAATATATTTAAAAATTCAAAGCCGGATAATGCAGGCAGTGAAAATCAGAAGCTTTTCGACGAAATGCTTGTAAGCAAGAATCTTGAATTAAAAGAAATATATATTCAAAGCAGCCGAAAAAGGCCAGAGTACTTGGAATGGTTAATGTTTTCCGGGAATTTTCCTAATGGAGACATAAATGACATGCTGAGACAGAATTCTGACGAGCCGGTTCACAGTAATTATAATGCTAATGACGACGAGTACAAAGAAAATATTTTGTCAGTCTTAGCAGCGAACGTACAAAGAAGATGGGATAGAAAAAGTTTTGACGACAATTTTGTACAGATAATAGAAAAAAGTCTAGAAAGAGACGACAAGGATTCGTATCTTGAATTAATCGAAAGTTCTGAGAATACAATTTTGTCAGACGGAATGAGACTTAATAATGTATCTGCAAAAGCTTATATAAAAGGTAGTACATTACCTAAAAAAGACAGGGAAATTACAGATGAGAATTCTGCATACAATAAGCCTGTCAGCATTTATGTAAGTGATGCCGCAGCCGATTTTAAAAACGGAGACGTTGTATTTTCCGGTGCAGAAAGTACGGAAAAAGACGGATACAGCTGGTTTAATAACGGTGAAGTGAAAGTTATGCCTGCACATGCGGATAATGTAGTTTTTCACAATACACTGGGTGAAAAGATTCAGCCGGATACAAATTACATTTTGGAATATCATAATGACTATATTGGTTACGGGATAAATTATGAAAACAAGAATCAGATAAAATCAGATGATAAAGTAATAGAAAATATAATAAATTTTGTAAATGAAAAGCCTATGATAACAGCAGGAGATTATGAAAGATTTACATTTGATGCAGCACCTGCAGATGATATGGGTTATAGAAATGACAAAAAAGAAAAGAGTACACAGCTGAATGAAGCTCTGGCATCTTTTGACTCTGAAGGAAATCTTGTAATATCATTACATGGTTCCGGAATAGAATTCTTTGAGCCTTTTATTATGGAAAATAAGCTTTTAAATAAAGATAAAGATTTTTTAAGCATTTCCGAAGAAGCGGCATCAGCTCAGAATGCTAAGATAAAAAGTGAAAAAGCAGCTGAATATGAAACGATGAACAGTCATATCTTATCGGGAAGCAGTGAAAATAATTCTAAAGTAATAGAAAATTCTATTAATCTTCTTGGGGAACTGGAAGAGGAAACTGAGGAAATAAGAGTATCTGATACTTTGGATATGTCATTAAGTTATTATACACTATCAGGAATTATTGATAATAAACCAAAACATATTTACAGTTATTTGAATTATGGTGTGGGGAATACATTAAATCTGGACGAAATAATACCAAAAGCACAATATGAAAAATATCTTGTAAATGACTGGGATCTGAGAAGTGATCTTATAGAAAGATTAAACAGAAGTCAGATGCTCGTGGTTAACAATAGAGGAAATGCTGAAGAAAAAGAACATTACAGTTCTTGGAAACCAAAAGCAGCACTCGATTTTACTTATAATTTTAATTCATAATAAACAGGTCTGTCCCTGAAATATCGGGCAGATTTTTTTATGCTTTTTTCAGGCATTCAGAAAAATAATACACAATGTTTATAATATGATATAATAAGTATCATAATCAAAGAGGGAATTGATATAATCATGAAAAATTACAAGTTTTTTCAAAATAAAAAATGTGAATATTTTCCATGTCATAAATTAAAGAATGAAGAGGAGTTTAACTGCCTTTTCTGTTTTTGTCCATTATATATGCTGGGGGAAGAATGCGGCGGGAATTTTAAATATCTGGAAAACGGTATAAAATCCTGTGAAGACTGCATATTACCTCATGTAAAAGATAAGGGATATGAGCATGTTATAAAAAAGATGAAAATAATAATGGAAACTGTAAAAAAGAAATAAACAATATAATAAAATTTTTAAAAGTGATATAATATTAATTGTGAAGAAGGGAAATTCTTATTTTGCAGTATTGAAAATAAAAAGAAATAATATGGAAAATAATAACAGATTCAAAGATAAAAAAGATATAAATTTATTAATACAAAAAAATATGTTTTAAGCATGGCAGTGAAAAGTGTTCCGGCAAAAGATAAACATAGAAAGGAAAATAAAGATTATGTCAAAAAAAAATATGGAAAATGAAGTTTTGGAAGAGAGTAAAAACAATACTCTGGAGAGTGAGAACGAAGAACAGGAAATTACCGGGGAAGAACCAGGTCCGGAACCTTTGGGATGGGACTTCATAGATGAGATCTTCGGAAAAATATATAAGAATGCCGAACAGTTACATTACGGAAATATTTCTCCTTTTGGCGAGAAGAAATTAAAAGGGATAAGCGTATATGACGTAAAAGGGAAGAATCCCCATTGGCATTTTGTTACATACGGGCTGTCGGAGCTTTATGAAAAAGAATCTGACAATCCGGAAAAAAGCGGGTATGGTATAGAGCTGACACTCAGGCTTGCAAAGGAAGAAAGTGAAACAGAAGTTCCGAACTGGGCAGTTAATTTTTTGAATAATCTGGCAAATTATATATTTAAAACAGGCAATGTTTTTAATGAAGGGCATTATCTGAATACAAACGGACCTATAGCAGCAAACAGCAATACCAACTTAAAAGCAGTTGTTTTTTTCAGGGATGCAGAACTAAATGAAGTATATAAATCTCCTAACGGCAGTCTGAAATTTCTTCAGGTAACAGGGATAACATATGATGAGCTGGAAGCTGCAATAGCGTGGAATCCCGAGAAAGTAACAGAGCTGCTGAAACTCCCGCTTAATATAACATATTTGAACAGAAATTCTAAAATGACAGAGGAGATACAGGAAAAAGTGGAACAGGGAATTGAGACAGACGGATCAAGTACGGGATTTCTATATTTAGATAAAGCCGAACTGGAAACTGAGTTCAGATATATATTCAGGTTAGGTGCTCTTGGGGCAGGAAGCCTGAGAAATCTGATAAGAGGAGTAGTGCTGAAAGGTAAGATTCTGACTCTTTATTCGGAATATAAAATAACCGTTCAGATGTCTTTTGAAAACAGAATAGAGGAAACAGAACACGGCTTTAATGTTTATTTTACCAGAGAAACAGCAGAGGAAATTGCCGGAAAAATAGAACCAAAAGCACAGATGATTATTCTGGAAAACTTCGAAGGATTTGACATAATTATAGAAAAAAGTTATATAAGAGATCGTTATGGAAAAATAGTAGAAGTGGTAGGTTAGAAAATCAAAGGTTCAGAGAAAATAAAGTTTAAATTTTTGTTTAAAATAAAGGGGGAATAAAATTTATATAAGGCATTTCTAAGAATTGAGAAAGTTAAAAAAAAGAATAAAATATTAAAATGTACCGCAAGGGTTTGGAATAGTGAGGATAAATTTTGTCTTATATCTCAGAGCTAATAAAAAGGTAAAAATTTAAGAAGAGATAAATATAAAATTATACTGAAGCTATTGATATGATTGTTTATATTAATAGAAAAGACCGGATTATTTTCGCAAAAGTTCTGTTTAAATCAAGATTCATGCAGTAAAAGAGATAGAAAAGAAGGGAAGGAGAAAAAATGGAGATAGTAATTTACGGAGCCGGAGTGCTGGCACAGCTGACGAAAGAATCTGTAGCTGCCGCAGGCAGTAATGTAGCCGGAATGATAGACCCGCTGGGGAATACGGAATATAAGAGTCTGGAAGAATTTGACAAAAATTGTGATATTATTATAGATTTTTCACATTTTAGTTCGCTGGATGATATTCTCAAATATGCAGTGAAAAATAAAAAGCCTGTAATTATAGCCACAACGGGACATTCCAAGGAACAGACAGCATTAATAGAGGAAGCTGCTAAACATATAGCAGTATTAAAAGCAACTAACACTTCATTCGGGGTAACAATGGTTAATGAGATATTATCCTATGCCGCAAAATTACTAAAAGGCTTTGATATTGAAATAATAGAAAAACATCATAACAGAAAAATTGATTCCCCGAGCGGTACTGCCAACACAATGCTTGAAGTGATAAAAGCAAGTCTTGGAGAAGACAGGGAGCTCGTGTACGGAAGAGAGGGGAACAGCAAAAGAACTGAGAAAGAGATAGGAGTTCATTCAGTAAGAGCCGGAAATATAGTGGGAGAACACACTGTAATATTCTCCAGAGGTGATGAAATCATAGAAATAAAGCATGAAGCCCTTTCCAGAAAAATGTTTGCAGACGGAGCAGTAAATGCAGCCTTAAAGCTTGTTAATAAAAAAAGCGGTCTGTATTCAATGAAAGATTTACTTATTGTATAAAACTATGATATAATTGAGTGTATTTTTTTACAAAGATTCATTTTATAGGAGGGTAATAATGACAGAACTGGAAAAATCAAAAGCTATTATTAAGTACATTGCTGATTCAAAGAAAGTTACGCCGGTTAAACTTTACACAAATAGTGAAATAAAAAATTCATACACTTGTAAAGTTTTTGGTGAAGGAAAATTCAAAGTTATAATTGGTGATTGGGAAGAAGTAAAAAAAATAATAGATGAGAATAACATTACAGATTATCACTTGGAGAATGACAGAAGAAATTCGGGAGTACCTATGGCGGATATAAAAAATATAAATGCAAGAATAGAACCCGGAGCAATAATAAGAGATAAAGTAACTATAGCAGACAGAGCAGTAATCATGATGGGAGCTGTTATAAACATAGGAGCTGAAATAGGCGAAGGAACTATGATAGATATGAATGCGGTTCTTGGCGGAAGAGCCAAGATCGGTAAAAATTGCCACATAGGTGCCGGAACAGTTATCGCAGGTGTAATAGAGCCGCCTTCGGCAGATCCTGTAGTAATAGAAGATAATGTGGTTATAGGAGCAAATGCAGTTGTTCTTGAGGGAGTAAGAGTAGGACAGGGATCGGTAGTAGCTGCCGGAGCCGTGGTTACGGAAAATGTTCCTTCAGGAGTAGTAGTAGCCGGAATGCCTGCTAAAATAATAAAAAATGTTGATGAAAAAACAGCATCAAAAACAGAGATAGTAGAAGAATTGAGAAAATAAAGAGGTATTCTTTATGAAAAAAATATTTTTAATATTATTTACAATGCTAATATTAGGATGCAGCAGTACGAATCCTTATGAAGATACATTTGTGGGAACACCCGTGACTGGAACAAGAAGCAGTGATAAAGTACCTTTGTCTGATTCGGATATAACCATTATTAATTCAAAGGATACAAAAGAAGACATGGTGGATGTATACGAAAACGGTTATGAGATGATAGGTTACTCATCTTTTAATACTGTAGACTTATCTGAAAGATATGTGAGGACACAGGCTGTGAATGTAGGAGCAACACTGGTAATATACTCAAAGAAGTTTGTATCTCAGGATTCTGAATTAGAGCCGGTTTTTTATGACGGTTTCTGCTATGGAGGATATTACTCGGTAAACTGTACAGGAGCAGACTGGCAGTATGTGCTGAAGAGCAGATATGATTATCTTGCTACATTCTGGATCAAAACTGAGTTAAGCGGTCTGGGAATATTAATACGTGACATAAGTCAGGAGAAAAGAAAAGAGCTGGGAATTAATTACGGAGCAGAAATTCAGGCAATAAGAAAAGATTCAGAAGCACGTAATGAACTGGCACTTGGAGATGTTATCATTAAAATCGGAGAAAATGATATTAAAAATAAAGAGGATTATAAAAAAGCAACAGATGAAAATAAAGGAAAAAAAGTTAAAATAGAAATACTAAGGAAAAACAAAACAATCTCAAAAGAAATTATTGTATTATAATAATGTGAATGATGAAACAATGAAAGGATGATAAAATGAAAAAAATAATTGTAATTTTGACAATTTTAGGAGGAATGTTAGTTTTTGCTGATGCAAAATCAGACTTCGAAGGTGCTATCCAAATGATAAGAGACAACAAAGTGACAGATGCAGTAAAAGCATTAGATAAATTGTCTAAAGGTAGAGATGCAGACTATGCTACAAAGTCTAATATCGTATTAGGGGATTATTATCTGTCTCAAAATGATCTTGTTAAAGGAGAAAGCTATTATAAAAAAGCTTTAGGAGATAAATCGAAAGTAAATCCTGACACTATATCAGCTGCTTTAAAACTGGGTAATTTATATTTATATCAAGGAAAAAATGACCAGGCAGGAGAATATTTCGAATGGGCAAATACTGCTACAGGAGATAAAGAAGTACGTATTCTTGAAGTATTAGGAACATATTACTACAGAGTAGAGAAAAAAGATCTTGCTGAAAGCAAATTCCTTAAAGGAGCACAAGTAGCACCGACTGATATACCAATTAGATTAACATTAATAGAATTCTATGAATTAAAAGGAGATACTACAAGTTCAACTAAGTATTTCAAAGAAATTCAAAAATTAAACCCTGAGTTCAAATATTCTACATTAGGGACTTACTTTGCACAAACTGGAAATACAGATTTAGCAATCAAATATCTTACAAGATCACAGCAAAGTGAAAAAGATCCATATGCTGACTATGTTTTAGGAGCTATTTACTATAATCAGGGAATAGAAGCTGAGAGAAAAGGTGACGCCGCTACAGCTAAAACATTAAAAGATAAAGGTGTAAAATCACTTGAAAGCGCATCTAAAAAAGGTGTAAAAGATGCAACAGATGCATTAGCTGAAATTAAAAATTCAGGTAAATAATATAGAAAAACTGCCGTCTTAAGAGATCGGCATTTTTTTTGTGTAAATATATAATATACTGGAAAAACAGGGTGTTTTTATGGTATAATAAGTTTTAAAAGGCGGGCAGGGGAATAAAAGGAAAAAGAAATAAAAAATGGAGGTATAGAAAAAATGGCAAGAAAAAAAGAAGAAGCACCACAGTTAAATGAAAAAGAGAAAATCATAGATTTAGCCATGAAACAAATACAAAAAGAATATGGAGAAGGTTCCATAATGAAACTCGGCGAAAATCAGAAAATGAATATAAAGTCGATCTCTACAGGAAGTTTGAATTTAGACATTGCATTAGGTGTAGGAGGAGTTCCGAGAGGAAGAATAATAGAAATTTATGGTGCGGAATCTTCTGGAAAAACTACTCTTGCTATTCATATAATAGCTGAGGCACAAAAACTCGGAGGAGTGGCAGGCTTTATAGATGCGGAACACGCACTTGATCCTGTTTATGCGAAGGCACTGGGAGTAAATATAGACGAACTTTTGATATCACAGCCGGACACAGGGGAACAGGCGTTGGAAATAGCTGATATGCTTGTAAGAAGCGGAGCTTTGGATGTAATAGTAATAGATTCCGTAGCAGCTTTAGTACCAAAAGCAGAGATAGAAGGAGAAATGGGAGACCAGCAGATGGGACTTCAGGCAAGGCTTATGTCAAAGGCCCTTAGAAAATTAACAGGAAGTATATCAAAATCAAATACAGTAATGATTTTCATAAACCAGATCAGAGAAAAAATCGGAGGATTTTCATTTGTTCCCGGAGTACAGACAACTACTTCAGGAGGAAGAGCGCTGAAATTCTTCTCTACAGTAAGAATGGAAGTAAAAAGAATAGGTTCTATAAAACAGGGTGACGAAGTAATTGGTAATGAAACTCTTGTAAAAGTAACAAAGAATAAAGTATCTCCTCCATTTAAAGAAGCCAGATTTAATATTATGTATGGAAAGGGAATCTCTAAAATCGGGGAAATACTGGATATAGCCATAGAGAACGGTATTGTTGCCAAGAGCGGAGCCTGGTTTAGTTATGGCGACGAAAGACTTGGTCAGGGAAGAGTAAATGTAGAAAACTCTCTCTCTGAAAATACAGAACTGCTTGGAAGAATAGAATCAGATGTAATGAAGATTATAAAACCGGCAGCGGAAGAAGCCGAAGATAACAGCAGCACAGCAGAAGTAAAAGAAACAAAAGAAACGAAGCCGGCAAAAGAAACTAAAGCAAAAAAAGAGAAAAAAGACGATGAAGATAAATAAAATTGCAAGAAACAGAATTTTTTTATCAAATGAAGAGATTATGGATATTAATTTAGACATAAAGATTAAATATGACCTTAAAGAAGATATGGATATAGACAGCCTCTATGATGAAATTTCATATGAGGCTTCTCTTTCAAAAGCTCTGTATTATTTATCGCTGAGAGACCGGACAGAGGAAGAACTCAGGATAAAACTGGGAGAAAAGTTCAAAAATACTTCTTCTATAAACAGAACAGTAAAAAAAATCAAGGAAATGGGTTATATTAATGATCATGATTATGCACTTTCCTATATAAAAAATTCCAGATTCGGAGGAAAGAGAACAGAATTCGAGCTTTTGAAAAGAGGAATCTCCAAGAAGGTCATTAGTGAAGCAATGGCTTTGGGAGAGGGAGTACCTGATTATGATAAATTAAAAAAAGCATTGAAGAAAGTCATACATAAAACTGATAAACAGATAATACAGTATCTGATAAGACAGGGCTTCGAGCTGGAAGATATATTATATGTAATAAGACACGCCAAGGAGGAAAGATGAGAACGCTTTTATACTGTTTAACAATAGTGGGAACATTTCTTTACGGAATGGTATTCAGATATCCGCCTATATTATTTATGAATACCGAACAGAGAAAAAGATATGTAGATAAGGTAGCCATCAGATGGGGAAGAAACTGTGTGTGGGCAACAGGAAGCAAAGTAAAACTGATTTATAAAACAAAAGAAGCCGAGGCGGCACTAAAGGAAATTATAAAAAATAACGAAGCAATAGTATTAATTTCAAATCATCAGAGTAACCTTGATATTCAGACTCTTCTTGGATATTTTCCAAAGAGCCTCGCATTTATCGCTAAAAAAGAGATGGAGAAATGGCCGCTGATAGGAAGATGGATGAGAGCTATGGGGTGTATTTTTCTGGACAGAAAAAATGCAAGACAGGGAATGAAAGATATGAAGAATGCTATGGATAAAATAAAAAAAGGATATTCTTATGTTATATTTCCAGAAGGAGGAAGAACTCCCGACGGCGAGGTAAAAGAATTTAAAAAAGGAAGTTTCAGACTCGCAACAGAAACAGGAGCAAAAATTCTTCCTGTTACGCTTAGCGGTACATATAATATTCAGAGTAAAGGCAGTCTGAAAGTCACTGCAAATAAAAATGTAAAAATTATTGTAGATGAACCTGTTGATTTATCGAAACTTACAAAGCCGGAAATAAAAGAACTGGATAATAAAGTAAGGGATATAATTGTCAAGAATCTAAAAGAAAGTATGGAGTAAAAAGCTTTATACAGAAGGAGAAAAAATGAAAATATTTCTTGCTACTAAGAATGTTGGTAAAATAAATGAATTTAAAAGGCTTGTTGCCGGGAAAAATATAGAAGTCCTCTCTATTTTAGACAGTGAAGATATACCAGAAGTAGAGGAAGACGGGGAGACATTTGAAGAAAATTCACAGAAAAAAGCTGTGGAAATAGCAAAGTATCTGAATATGTACACTATTTCCGATGATTCAGGTCTTTGTGTAGATTATCTGAATGGAGCTCCGGGGATATATTCCGCAAGATATTCCGGTGAAAATGCCAATGATTCCAAAAATATGGACAAGCTTTTAGAGGATCTGAAAGGAATTGACGAACGTACTGCAAAGTTCGTTTCAGTAGTTTCTCTGGCGAAGCCTGACGGTGAGGTATATTCTTACAGAGGGGAAGCCAGCGGTGAGATCATGGGTGAAAGACACGGAACAAACGGTTTTGGATATGATCCTATATTTTTCTCATATGAATTAAATAAAGGTTTCGGAGAGGCAACGCCTGAGGAAAAGAAGTCGGTAAGTCACAGAGCAAAGGCATTTGACAAGTTGATGAAAGAAATAGATAATATAGTGAAATAAAATCTTAATTTATTTTTTCCAATTGGTTACATTGCTTTTTGATTCGGGGAATTATTTATCAATCGAAAATATTAATAAATGAAAATCTTTTTTTATAGTTATCAGCTATTTTAAAAAGATTTTTTTCTTTCTTTCTTGACATATTAAGAAAATATAAAGTATACTAAAGAGATAATACTATTTAGAAAGGAGAAAGTCTGCATGAATTATGATTTTGACAAAAGGATAGACAGAAAAGAGAATAACGCGGTAAAATGGGAAAAATGCAGTGAAACAAAGATGTTGCCTATGTGGGTTGCTGATATGGATTTTGAAACAGCGCCGGAAATATTGGAAGCTATGCAGAAAAAGCTGGATCAGAAAATATTCGGATATACCAGCAGACCTGATTCGTATTTTGAAAGTGCTGTTAAATGGACTGAAGAGATTCATGGTTTTAATATGGAGGTCTGTAAGTTAGCGCATTCACCGGGAGTAGTTCCCAGTTTATCAATGCTGATAAGGCTTTTGACTGATCCGGGTGACAAAGTTATAGTTCAGGCGCCGGTTTATCCGCCGTTTTTTAGAGTGGTCGAGAAAAACAACAGAAAACTTTTGATAAATAACTTAATAGAAGAAGATGGCATTTACAAGATTGATTTTCAGGATTTTGAAGAAAAAGCAAAAGATGAAAAAACAAAATTCTTTATTTTATGTAATCCGCATAATCCTGTGGGAAGAGTCTGGAGACGTGAAGAGCTGGAAAGGCTGGCAGATATTTGCATTAGGAATAATGTCAGAATCCTGTCGGATGATATCTGGAGAGATATAGTCCACAAAGGTAATAAATATATACCGATAAGCTCTTTATCAAAAGAAGCCGAAGATATTACGATAACATGTTTTTCAGCAACTAAGACTTTTAATATTGCCGGATTACAGGGATCGTTTGTATATTTTCCGCGACAGAAAGAACAGACGAAGTTTAATAATGAACTGGAAATTTTAGGGATAAGAGAAAGTACACCTTTTAATCTTGTTGCTATAGAAACTGCTTTTAGAGAGGGAAAAAACTGGTATGCAACACTTCTTGATTATCTGGAAGAAAACATTAATTTTACGGAGGAATATATCAGGAAAAATCTTCCGGAAGTTACTTTTCAAAAACCTGAGGGTACTTATTTGTTATGGCTTGATTTTCGTAAATTAGACATTACAAAAAATCAGCTGGAGGATCTTATAAAAACTAAAGCCGGAGTGGTTTTGAATTCAGGTTATTCATTTAGTGAGGACTGCGGACTTTTTCAGAGAATTAATATAGCCTGTCCCAGATATCTTTTGGAAGAAGGCTTGGAAAGACTAACAAAAATAGTAAAAAAGTAAAGGAGAAATAAGGGCGTTATGGAACACATATTTAAGGTAATAAATGACTTTTTTGAATTTATAGTACCAATATCAGACTTTTTATGGGATTTCCCCACGAACATTGAATTCTACAGTAATATACCGATTTTGGGGAAATTTTCATTTGCACTGATACTTTTGATAGGAACTGGAATTTTATTTTCAGTGAAAACGAAGTTTGTGCAGGTGACGAAATTTAAAACAGGGCTGAAAATATTAATAAAGAAAAAAACTTCGGATATAGGGGTAAGTCCTTTGGCTTCATTCCTTTTGAGTTCTGCTACAAGAGTGGGACCGGGTAATATAATGGGTGTTACCGGTGCCATTTCTGTGGGCGGTCCCGGAGCAGTATTCTGGATGTGGGTATCTGCATTTTTTGGAATGGCAACTGCTTTTGCAGAATCTGTTTTAGCACAGGTTTTTAAAGAGCGGGATGAAGACAACTATATTGGAGGTCTGCCGTTTTACGGAAAAAAAATACTCGGGAATAAAAGAATAGCAGGAATAATTCTGTCGGTATGTTTTATTTTGTATGCATTATTTACATTACCGGGACAGACATTTCATCTGTTTACCGCATTAGGATCTGTAGCTGAAGTAATAGGCGGCGTGAAGTACGAGAGAACTTCAAATGTTTATTATATAATAGCAGCAGTGATATTTTTCTCGGTTTTATTTACTACAATAGGCGGAATAAGAAGGGTTACGAAAGTTACTGATATATTGGTTCCCATTATGGCAGTTATTTATATGCTGATTGTACTATTTATAATTTGTGTAAATGTAAAATTGGTTCCTTACTTTTTTGCAGAGGTTATAAAAGGGGCATTTGCTCCGAGGGCAATATTCGGCGGAGCCTTTGGGGTAGCATTGGCTCAGGGAATTAAAAGAGGACTTATGTCAAATGAAGCTGGTCAGGGTACAATTACCATGGCAGCAGCAGTAGCAGAGAATGATCACCCGTGTGAGCAGGGATTCGTACAATCAATAGGAGTTTTCCTTGATACTATAGTAATATGTACTCTCACAGGATTTGTAGTAGTAATGGCACACTTATGGAGTAACGGGGCGAGCGGTATAGAATGGGAAGCAATAAAAAATTCAAAGCTGGATGTTTATCTGAATTCAATTCAATATCTGATTCCGGGACAGAGTTTTGATGCGGTGATCAAGTGTATAGTTTCTTTATGTTACGGATTATTTGCTTTTACTACATTAATAGGTCTGATATTATTTACGGAAATTTCAGGAAGCTTTATCAGTACAAATAAATATTTTATATTCTTCTTAAGATTACTGGGAGCAGTTTTATTTGTTCCGTTTGGTGAACTTACTGTACTTTCAGGATTAGAACTTGGAAATTTATGGTATATTTCCGATTTTATAAATATAATGATCGTTTACGCCAATGTACCGGTGATTTTATTAGGATCAGGAATTGTGACCAAGACTTTGGATCATTATATAAAAAGCAACGGGAAAAGATTTGTTTCGAAGGAGATTGGGATAGAAACAGATATATGGAAATAATTATATCTATTTTTTCTTAGTTGTGCTATAATGCTTGAGCAGGTAGTAGTCAGTATTTCACGGCTATAAAAGTACAGCGTGTACTTTATAAAAATGGTTGTATCCTTTTGGATACAACCTCTTTATTTTACTACAATATTTATTATTTTTATTACTCTTACTGTTTTACTTAAATATAGCTTTTAATGTATTGATAATATCAAAAAATAATTCCAGATCATCTTCAGAAAGCAGCATATCATCCTGAAGGGAAAAAACATATTTCCCTTTAATATAGCTGATATAAAAAGAATAATATAAGTAATTAAAGAAAATAGTTTTTTCACTGAATCTTGTGATTTGAAGGCCATTTTCGTTATACTTCTCCAGATCTGTTCTTATTCTAAGCTCCTCATCTAAAAAATTCATAGCTATCACCCTATATACAATAATGAAATAAAAAATCAATTTATAGTTTGTCAATAAAGGCTTCAGCAGAAAAACCTGAAATTTTTGATATTTTATCTTCCTTAATCTGATAAACAAAAATTGTAAAATTCGTTTTCTGTTCTGTTTCATGATCAGAAGTAACCGTTATAAATGAACTGTCATCTATCCAGCTGACAAGTTCGATGCTGCCTGAAGGTCCTATGTAAAAGAGGGCAGCGCTTTTATTATTTTTCAGATCATATAAAAATAATGCAGTATCTACATCTCTTATTTCTTCACCGCTGTCACTTATCTCAAGACCATATGAATAAGGGTCTAGTACCATATTCTTATCAGGAGAAAAAATATATTTGTCTTCAAATCTCTTGTCATAAGTGAGTTTATCTTCCATTGTAACAGTATCTTTTAATTCTGAATCATCAAGTTTTCTAAATACAATTTTGTCTTTTCCTGTTTTTTGCAGAAGATCTTTATACCATGTACTGTCCTCGATAAAAGATTTATAAATTTTATAGTCATCTAATGTAAGTTTATTGCCAGACTCGTCTTTATAACATGAAAACAGCAGTGTCATAGATAAAATCAGCAAAAGATATGAAATTTTTTTCATGAAAAATCACCTTCCTGTGTTAATTGGTTAATTTTGATTAGTGCTTTGTCGAATAATTCACGGGGAATATTAAAACTATTAAGGGACTGCAGCAGCTGCTTACTGTTATAATAACCAATACGCAGTATATCTCCGAGTTTTTCCCTTCTTAACTTTGAGTCTTTTCCGTAACAAAGATTATTGTTTATAAGATCATCAAAAGTATAAGATTTTGACTCTCCAATATCGTGAAAAATTATTTTAGCCCTTTTCAGAGCTTCTATTATGGCAGCAGCTCCGGCATTCTCCACACCGATATTATTATTTTTGGTTCCTTCTTCTCTTGAAATAAAAGCATGCTTTGCATTAGGGATATGCATTTTTATTAGTGTCCTGATTTTTTTTCCTGCAAAATCAGGATCTGTCAAAATAATAATGTCATTGGTAAGGGATATTTGTTTGAGTTTTTCTATAGTAGATTTTTTAAAGGAAGAATAACCGTGGACAGCAATAACATGAGCTTCGACAGCCTGCTTAACAGCGGTTATATCATCTTTTCCTTCTACTACTATAATTTCTTTTATTTTAGGTTTCATTATGTTCCTTTCTAAATAATGCTCTAAGCTCTTTGTGCTTAAAGCAATGAAGTTCTGACTTTCATAAAGACTATGTGTTAATTATATTTTTTATCAAAATCAGATATTAGATTTAGCATAAATCTCTATATTATTCTACACCATTTTGAATAAATATGCGAATAAATAAAAAATGAAAACTTCTGTCTTCTCTGTAAAATAATGTTTTGAGTGTTTATTATGCAAAATGTATTGAAAAAGTTTTTTAATTATAGTATAAATATATTTATAATTCTAAAATGAGGTGTTTTTATGAAGAAAATTTATTTTTATTTCCTGTTTTTTTGTATGTTAGCAGCAACTCCAAGTGATTTTACAGAGGTAAGCGAAGTATTTATGGGGTCGGAAGAAGGAAAATACTATACAGTAATATCTGAGATATTAAATCCCGGAAGCTATTATATGTATAAGAAAAATACCTATCTTGCTTCATATGATGGTGATAACAGGCTTATAAGCAAAAAGATACTTAAAAAGGAAGATATGCTGCTTGATGAAAATGCAAAAGAATCAAAAGATTCTGTCAGAGTTCTGAAAAATAAGGGTGCTTTGGATAATCTGCTTAAAAAGAACATTGATTTATCAATATCATCTTTTAGTAATGATGGAAGATATGAGATGAAAGAAGACGGGATTTATGAAAATTTTCCTAAAGAAGATAAGGAATCAGTAAAAATTTTTTCAAAAGAAGAAATTGATAAAAAAATAATGAGTATTTGCAGCAAGGATTTTTGCGGGGAAAATATGAATTATAATAAAGAGGAAGTAGAAGTATTATTTGGCTATTATAACAGAATGGGTACTTATTATGTAATAAAAGTAGATTTTGATATTATGGCTCTTGATTTCATAATGAGAAAAGGAAGATAGAGAAAAGGCTGCAGTCTGATAAATTCAGAATACAGCCTTTATTTATTATATTATTTTATATAGTTCAAGTGCTTTTAATACCCATTTCCATGTATATTCCACAGAAGAAATTTCCATTTTTTCTTCCGGAGTATGTGCTCCATATATGTTAGGCCCTATAGATATAACATCAAGACCGTCAATTTTACCAGCAAAAATTCCACACTCAAGACCTGCGTGTATTGCTTTTATCTTAGGTGTTTTTTTATAAAGCTCTTCATGTGCTTTTATAAAAAGTTCCCTTAGCTTGGAGTCTTCTCTGTATTCCCATGAAGAATATGAAGAATCTACTGTGAAATCAGCATTATACAGTTTTGAAATATCTTTTAGTTTATTTTCCAGATCACGAAGTGCCGAATTCACGGAACTTCTTAATAAAAGCTGTATTGACGAAGTTTCATCATGAGTTCTTAAAACACCCATACTAAGCGAAGTCTCCACCAAACCTTGGATATGTTCACTGTTAGCAATAACACCGCTTGGAATTTCACATAAAAGATTAATCAGATTAACGCTGTCCTTTTCCGAAAGAGGCATTCTATCAGTATCAGCATCATATCTTATTTCCATTGTAAGATTTTGCTCTGTTTTGGAATATGTGTTTTTCATTTCTTCAAAGAAAAGTTTACTTTTTTCTATGAAGCTGTCAAAATCTGCTGCGGCAATGTTTATCACAGCAAAGGCTTCTCTTGGAATGGCGTTTGTTTTATCCCCGCCGTTTATTTCACAAAGTTTGAATCTAAACTTCTTTGCTGACTCTGACAAAATGAAAGACAATATTTTAATAGAATTACCAAGATTTTTATCAATATCCGAGCCGGAATGCCCGCCATTCAGTCCTCTTATTTCCAGAAGGACATTTCTGGAATCAGTTTCGGCAGCCTCTCTTTTAAAATGAAAATCTATCTGTACTCTGGAACCGCCGGCACTGCTTACATATATTTCCCCTTCTTCTTCAGTATCTATATTAAGCATTGTTTTTCCTTTTAAAATAGAAACATCCAGATTTTCCACTCCTGTCATACCGGCTTCTTCGTCAGCAGTAATAACAGCTTCCAGAGGAGGATGTATTATTTCATCTGAATCAAGAACTGCAAGTATCACAGCCACTGCAATTCCATTGTCAGCTCCCAGTGTAGTTCCTACAGCTTTCAGGAAGCCGTCTTTTACAGCCAGTTTAATACCTTCAGTTTCAAAATCAAAATTAGTATCACTGTTTTTCTCCCATACCATGTCCATATGACCTTGTAAAATAAGCGGGGAATAATTCTCATGTCCTGCCGACCCGGCTTTTTTAATTACAACATTTAGTGCGGAATCCTGATAAACTTCAAGATTTCTGTCTTTAGCAAACTTAACGAGCCAGTCACTAATCTGTTTCTCTTTTTTTGAACCTCTGGGTATTTTACTTATCTCTTCAAAAAAATAAAAAACCTTTTGAGGAGATAGATCTTTAGTAATATTTTCCATGTTTTCACTCCTATCATGTAATATTAGTTACCTTATATAATTTGATCTATTAATTCTTCCAGTTCCTGCATTTCTATTTGATTAAGATCATGCCCGGATTTCAGCTTTTTCAAAAGTAAGCTTTCATGACCGAGACTCGATCTGTCAAGTATTTTAATAATAAGTCTTTTATAAAATTCCATAATATACTCCTCCTTTATTTAAATAAATCTTTGAAACTTAACTGTACATAATTCCTCTTTGCAATATGACTCAGATGTACCCCTATCAGCCTGAAAGAATCCCGTCTGGCGAGATCTGATAAAAGAGCACGTACTGTGGTGTAAATAATATCAGTATTTCTAGTATATTCATTAAGTGTTTTCGATCTCGTGATTGTAGAAAAATCTGAATATCTGGCTTTCAGGGTAACGGTTTTTATGTATGAATTATCAAGTTTAAGTTTTTCCGTGAGCTTATTAATCTGATGTAAAAGAGTATCGTATATAGTCTCTATATCATCAATAGTTCTGCTGAATGTTTCTTCCTGCCCGTAAGACTGTCTTTCGGAAATATAGTCAACCTCGGAATGATCAATTCCTCTCACTGATTCGAATATTCGGACACCTTTGTTAGCCCCAAACATATCAGTCAGATTATTTTTAGTAAGGTTGAAGATATCGCTGACAGTGTTAATCCCCATATTATTAAGCGGCTCAAGGCTTTTTCTCCCTATGCCGGGAATAATTCCCACTGATTTATCCTTAACGTAATTATGGAATTTCTCATGGGAATCAATAATAAAATAGCCGTTAGGCTTATTAGCGTCACTGGCGAGTTTGGCTGAAAGTTTATTGTACCCTATACCTATAGAACATGTAAGTTTTGTATGTTTATAAAGAGAACTTTTAAATTTTTCAATAAAACTTTCAGGGGTATATTTTTTCATATAATCAGTAATATCAACATATCCTTCATCTGAAGAAACAAACTCACATTTATAAGTAAGAGAAAGAATAAGTTTCTGTATCTTTCTTCCCAATTCCTTATAATAATCAATTCTTACCGGAAGAAGAATGAGTTCCGGACATAGTTTTTTTGCAGCAGCTGACGGCATAGCAGAACGAATACCGTATTTCCTTGCTTCATAACTGGCAGTGGTGATAACACCTTTGCCGACTGCAATTGCTTTTCCTTTTAGTTTTGGATTGTCTCTCTGCTCTATAGAAGCATAAAAGGCATCCATATCGTAATGTAATATACAACGTTTCATAAATAACACCATTTTTAAAATTATTTCTGTTTCTTTCACAGTTAGTTATAATACTGGCTGAGACAATATAAAAAGTAAAATTCATAATCAACCGCTTTACTATATATAGTACCATGTTTATAAAGTAATGGCAATAAAATGAACAGGCTAAAAAAGTTTTTTATGCATTATACTATTATATAGTAAAATAAAAAATTAACTGCAGATAAAAACAGGTGAAAAAAATACAGGATTTTCAAGGAAAAGAAAAAAATATATCTAATTAAACCCAGTAAAATAAGGGATAGAAATAAAAAGAATAAAAAAAGTGAAAAAAACCATTGACAAAAAAGGAAGTATTTGATAGTATATATCTTGTCGACGGAAAAAGAGCCGACAAAAAGGACA
>NZ_JAMZGM010000053.1 GCF_024158605.1 Sebaldella sp. S0638
TGGGTTTATTACTCCTTACCAGGCTAGATTCAATTTCTTTGGATCCTAATGTTCCCATTTTGCTTGACCATTACATTAATTGTTTTTTTCTATAAATTACGAAAAACTCTTATTGACATGGGAATTCAAATTCATATGTACCAGATGAAGCAATTAAAAAATAAAAGTCAGAGGAAATTAGAATCTTTACAAAAAAACGAAGTTAAATCTTTCAATCAGAAAGTTATTAAGTTTATTGAGATTGGGGAAATTTTAATTAAAGCCAAAAAAGAAAAATTAAATCCCTATAAAATTTTAGAACAAAAAATTGGATGGGATAATATTATTTTTGAAATAGAAGATGCTAAAAAACTAGCAAAATCAAAAAACTTTAGTTATTTAAATTTTATAGATACTCGATATAATTATTTGCGTAATTATAGTCCTGATTTTCTAAAGTATTTTGAATTCATACCAGTAAAATCGTCTTTAGAATTAATGGAGGCTATAGATGTTCTACGTTTAATGAATAACAGGAAATCAAGGAAATTACCTGTAAATATTCCCGTAAATTTTTTACCTAAAAAATGGAAAGATTATGTTATAAAAAAAGATGGTAAAATTTGTAAAAGGCATTATGAAATGGCAGTTTTAGATGAAATAAATAATGAAATAAAATCTGGAAACATGGCTGTTAAAGGAAGTGAACAATACCAAAATTTTGAACATTATCTTATTAATAAAGAAGAATTTAAAATAACAGATATTAATAATTATCAATTAAATTTTCCTGAAAATTTTCAAACATATATAAAAGAAAGAAAAGAAAAGTTACAAAGTCAGATTGAATTACTTAAAATAAAACTTCCTACTTCAAAAACCGCATATGGACTTAATGGTAAAATCTATTTACACAAATTATCATCAGAAATTCCAGATAATACTGATGAATTTATAAATGATATTTTTAAAAAAATTCCTCAGATAAAATTAACCAATATGTTATTAGAAGTTTCTAAATGGACTAATTTCACTAATGAACTTAGTCATTTATCTAACGGAAAAAAAGTAAACGAAAGTGAATTACCTATTTTACTTAGTACATTACTGGCTTTAGGTACAAATATCGGATTAAGTAAAATGGCAGATCATACATATAACATAAGTTATCATCAATTGGCTTATGTTTCCCAATGGTATCTTCAAGAAGATTCCTTGCGAAGAGCTATAGCTCAGCTTGTTAATTTCCAACATCATCGTTCATTAGCATCCTATTGGGGAGATGGAACAAGTTCATCATCTGATGGTATGAGAATGAAAGTTCCTGTATCATCTTTTCACGCCAAATATAGTAAACATTTAGGCTTTGAAAAAGGAGTAACAGTTTATAGAGCCGTAGCTGATCAGTTTCAATCTTATTATACAAAAATCATTAATATAGATAGTAGAGAAGCTCTACATGTATTAGATGCTCTTCTTTCACATAATACAGAACTTGATATCAAAGAGCATTATACTGATACTCATGGATACACAGATCAGGTATTTGCACTGTGTCATGTATTCGGCATAAAATTCGCTCCTCGAATTAAAGGAATATCAGATCTTAGATTATTTTATACAGATGAAATAGATTCTGGAGTAAAAGAATATTTTCATAGAAAAATAAATTTCAATATTATTGAACGTAACTTTGAAGATATATTACGATTAGTTGTTTCTATACGTGAAGGTAGAACTTCAAGTTCCTTTATTTTAAGCAAATTAGGTTCTTATGCTCGTAAAAATAGCCTTGCTCAAGCTTTAAGGGAATTAGGGAGAATAGAAAAAACAATTTATCTTATTGAATATTTTCTGGATGCGGATCTTCGACATCGTGTCCAAAAAGGTCTAAACAAAGGAGAAGCTGTCAATGCTTTATCACGTAAACTGAATTTTGGTCAACAAAATGAATATTATGAGGCATCTTATATTGGACAAACACAAAAATCTCTTGCTTCAGATTTACTTATTAATATAATTACAGTATGGAATACGGTTTACATGGAAGCTGCAATAAAAGAACTTGAAAAAGAAGGTAAAAATCGTCCCGATTTAATTCCCTTTATATCACCGATACATTGGGAACATATTAATTTTTTTGGAGATTATTCATTTGAAATGAAAGAGGAGTACTCATTGCACAAACTCAGAATTATCAAGGTTTAAAGTGCAAAAGGGACTCCTCTTAGCGTATATTTTCGTCAATTTTCTGTTCCTACCCCTTATAGAACAGCAAGTGCTTTTGGAGTAGTTCTTTCTCTGAGGAATAAGAACCCATGTCCTTGCCTGAAGATACCATGCAAAAAAGTCCAAAGTGGGAGAAAAAACCTTTGCCTGAAAATGCTTGTGCTCGCACAACTCTTGACGTTGTAGCGTAGTGCAAAGGTGATATGTTGCTCTCTACACGATTCTTTAGCTTATCTGCAATAATAATGGCCAACATATTTGAAGGGTCTGACAACGTTTCCGTACCACGTAATGCGCTAATCACGTTGTATTGATCTACGCAACCGAAAGAACTGCAACTACCGAGTGGCGCGGATGGTGATAGTAAAACTGTTTTTATATCCATTTCTTGTGCCGCTGACAATAGCTGAACCTCTAAGGAGTGGAATCTAGCTGGGTCAGCCTCACTAGGAGTAGCAAAACGACCGGAATGATACATCTTCAAAATATCTGCTGGAGTAAGCTTATCTACTTGTCTTTCAAAAAGCTCTAAGAGTAGTGAGTTCAAATCTTGTTTTGGAAGAGAAAGAAGTTTCTCAATTATTTCTTGATCGCCTATTTGTTTCAAAATTCTATCTAGTATTGCACTCATAAATATCGCCTCACTTATCGTTTTCTTTATTGTAATGCCTTTCTTGTAATAGATATAGGTCACATGACCCAAAATGTTAAAAATATGGCACAGATACCTGCTGGTGTCCGTGCTTCACCTTGGTATTACTCTTATTTTTTCATATATTGTGGCAAATGTGTATTAACTTTTTTTTCGTCTAATATAGTAAATCTTTTATTCTTATAAGATATGATACCCTGATCTGAACATTCAGCAATTGCTCTGTTGATACTTCTCATAGGTGCATTTGCCTCTTTCGTTACTTGTTCCTTTGTCAATCTATCTAGATTATTCCTATACTGATGTGAAGCTATACATCTGAGCAAACGCTCTTTTACTGTCAGTAATAATACTTCTTCTACGAGTTCCGCATTAATAACAAGTTTATAAGAAATTTCAGCTATTAAAAATTTTGTCGCCTCAAAGTCATTGCGAAGCCAATTTAAAAAATCTTTCTTATGCAAAATATCCACAACGCAATCTGTTATCGCTGTGATCTCTACTGGTTTTCTTCCTTCATAAAATTGCTCAATTTCTCCGAAAAAGCTACCTGCTTTGTATAAATGAATCGAAGAAAACAAACCTTGCGGAGCAAGAATATATGCTTCTGCAAGTCCTTCAATTAGAAAGTAAACGAAATTATTCTCTTCTTCTGCAAATACGATTGTACTATTTTTTTTATAGTTTTTTCTTTTTAGCGTTGCCTATGTCTCATCGTTCATCAAATCTATAAAAAACATTTTATCTCCCACCAACTTCCATTTTGGGTCAACTGACCTTTTTTATAGTATAACAAGACTTTATAATAAAGTAAAGTAAACAGAGCGATTCATTAGTCGAATTGTATAAAAGCTCGGTATAAGTCGTTTTTATAGTGAGAAAATTGTAATTTGTACATAATCGATTCAAAGTAATAAACCGATAACAGCGAAGTTATTCGCCGTCATCGGTTCATCTGCTAAAAAACATATTATAGCACTTTGATATTATATAGACCTATGATACAATAGAAATAAAACTTAGGAGAAAAATATGGCAAATCCTATATCAATCAGAAGAAATTAAAATAAGAATTACAGAAAATACTCTAAATTGTAATATATTGACTGATATTTTTAGAGAATTATTTGGAAATCAATAAATTAAAGATATAATATCAATTTATGAGAAAATGGCAATAATTTTCTTCATAAATTGTATATTATTATCGTGGAATTTTTGTTATTATATACTTGACTTTAGAAAGAGTAATATTTTTCTAGATGTTTTGTGTGTTTGAGGAGGTTTCATACCTCCCTAACTATATATGGAATTACCCTTAAGTATATATATGATAGATTTAAGGCTGTGTGAATTAGCACAGCCTTTTTTGTATAAATAAAAAAAGCCGGGAAACTTTCTGCCCGGCTTGTGTGTGGATTTAAATTAAATACAGTGAATCTTTTTAGTCTTTAATCTGTGATGCAATTCCTGACTTGGTATTCTTGATAACACCAATGATTTTTGAATCCAGTGTTTCACAAAGCATACTTCTTAAAATTGAATTCCTGAAAATACACTTTTTTCCGTTCCCTTTAAACTCAATCATCTTTATTTCATTACAGTCTAAATATTTAATATTATTCATGTCCGTACCTTTCTACCACACACTTTAATTATACCATATTTAATGGTATAATATATAATATTCATTTTCATATAAAAGTTCTGATAATAAATATAAAATTCGATTGATTTTTCTGATGAAAATTAGTACACTAATATAAGAGAATGTGAGGAGGTAAATGAAAAAAGGAATTTTTTTATTAGCATTTATTATAGGAGTATCAGCTTTTTCCAATTGTGATGTAAAAGCTGAAAAATTATTGAATACAGTAATAAAGGAGAAACTCACTATATCAAAGAATGATAATCTGAAATATTATACCCCGGAAATGGACGGAGCAGATTATTACAAATATCAGATATTTGAGAATCATGAGACACATACTGTAAAAAGGGCATATATTGAACTGGATATGAAAACGGGAACTGCTTATAAAATGAATATTGCAGATGATAAACTGGAAAAAATATATCAGGACAAAAAAAGTGTATGCAAATAAAAAAGGCAGGATAAATAACAGTGAAAATCTGTTTTTGTCAGCATACAGCCAAGTATTTTCAAGTAAAAAGTGATCTTGACATAATACTTTAAATTCTTTATAATTATATTTAAGTCGAAATAATTTGAGCCAAAGAGGTGTTTTATGAAAAGGGTACAGTTTGTACTGGTAGCTGTGATACTTTCATTAGGTTTGATAATATCTAGTGCAATAGTATCAAATACCATAGAGTCTTTGAAGAAAAAAGACGACATTGTTACTGTAAAAGGAGTAGCAGATAAAAAAGTAAAATCCGATAAAGGAATTTTATCCATAGTTGTTAAGTCAAGCGATAAAGATGTTAATACAGCAGTGGAAAATCTGAAAACAAATACACAAAATATAGCGGAGCTGATAAAAGCAGAAGGTTTCGAGGATTCGGAATTAAAGCTTGAGAATATAGTTTCAGAGCCGGTATATTATTTTAATGACAGAGGTAATCAGACTACAAGAATATTATCGTATAATGCCACTCAGGTAATTGTGGTAACTACTGATAAAGTGGACAAACTGGATCCTTTAGCATTAAAATTATCAGAAGACATTAATCTTGCAGTTTCAGAGCCGCAGTACTTTGTTACGAATATCGAAAAGCTGAAAATAGACTTACTCGGGGAAGCAACTAAAAATGCCAGACTCAGAGCAAATGAGCTTTTGAAAAATAACGGAAGAAGTATCGGCGGAGTAAAAACTGTAAATCAGGGTGTTTTTCAGATAACAGGGGATAATACATCCGAGACTTCGGATACTGGTTATTATGATACATATTCTATTGAAAAAACTGTAAGAGCAGTAATATCTATTGAGTACAGGATAGAATAAAAAGAAAAAGGACTTGGAATTTTGCTTGAAACTGGTAAAGTGTACAAGTCTTTTTATATATTACAGGAGGAATAATGAGAAAAAAGAAATTAACACTACTATTAATAATATTTGTATTTCTGCTTTCCTGCGGAAAATCAGGAAAAGCTGATAATGTACAGGAAAACAGAAGTACAAACAGAACAAGGGAAACTAAAACTATAGTTGTGCCTGACGGAATGACATTAGATAAAAGATATAATCTGCCTGAGGGATACACAAGAATGACATTTCAAGAAGACAGCTTTGCTTACTATCTGCAGACTTTTCCCGTGAAAAAATACGGGGAAAATGTATATTATTTTGATGGAAGAGAAAAGCCGAATAAGGTACATGACAGTATACTTGATATAGATGTGGGAACACAGGATTTACAGCAGTGTGCAGATGCAATAATGAGACTGAGAGCGGAGTATCTTTATAAAAATAAACGTTATAAAGAGATAAGCTTTAATTTTGTGAACGGATTTGATGCGAATTTTGATAAATGGGCGAGCGGTTACAGAATTTCCAACAGCGCAAATAAAAGCAGCTGGGTAAAAAGCGGAAAAGAAGATTACGGTTATGAGAATTTCAGAAAATATCTGATAATGGTATTTTCTTATGCTAACACGTATTCACTGGATAAACAGATGAAAACTAAAGACATAAAAGATATGGTTCCGGGAGATGTATTTATAAAGCCGGGATTCCCGGGACATGCTATAATAGTTATGGATGTAGGTCAGAATAAAGAGGGAGATAAGGTATTTCTTCTTGCGCAAAGTTATATGCCTGCACAGGACATGCATATACTAAAAAACTTTAACAGTAAAAATTCACCGTGGTACTCGCTGGAAGAGATAAAACAGAGCTTGAATACTCCGGAATGGACTTTTACGCCTGATCAGTTTAAAACTTTTTGATAATATATAAAATAAGGAGATGAATAAATTGCTGGATATACTATTGGTTCGACACGGGCAGACAAAATGGAATGTGGAAATGAGACTACAGGGGACACTAGATTCAGACTTAACAGAAACTGGAGTTTTTCAAGCAAAAAAACTGGGAGAAAAACTGGAGGATATTGAATTTTCCAAAATTTTTGCCTCGCCAAGCGGAAGAACAATGAAAACCGCAGAATTAGTTATGGGAAAAAGAGTCAGCCCTATAATAACAGATGAGAGACTGAAAGAGATGAATTTTGGAGTTCTCGAAGGGAAAAAAGTGGAAACACTGGAAGAAAGATTTAAGGAAGAAATAGTCGTTATGCATGAGAAACCTGAAATATATAATCCTTCTGAATATAACGGCGAGACATATAAAGAGCTTATGGGGAGAACATCACAGTTTTTAGATGAAATCATACAGAATGAAAAGGGGAAAGTACTTGTAGTTGCCCACGGTATGTCGCTTATGGCAATAATATCAGCAATAAATAATATGGAAGTAAAAGATTTTTGGAGCAGAGGACTAAAACCAAATGTTTCTTTGACAATGTATAATTATAATAATGGTTTATACGGTGAAAAGCTGTTTTATGATACTTCGCATTATGAATAATCAGATATTATAAAAGATACAGGAGGTGGAGAATGCTAAGGTATTACAGGCTGAACGGTCATGTAAAGGAAATAAAAAATCCTTTGGAATACAAGGAAGCCAATCTGATAAAGATGGTAGACCCGCAATATGAGGATATTTATAAAATTTCTAAAAAAGAGAGAATAATTCATGAGTATCTGAAAGATTCACTGGATAAAAACGAAATACCACGTTTGGAAAATTACAAAAATCAGTTATTTTTACTTATAAGAGTCCCGACGGAAGAAGATGATGTGCCGGGAAATCTTACTTTCAAAACAACACCGCTGGGTATAATACTGACTCCGGAGAAGCTGGTAGTAATAGCTTCAGAAGATGTAAATATCATAGATGTAGTTATAAATAATTACGGAAAAAAATTTGAAAGCATAAGAAGTTTTGTGATGATGATACTTCTTGCCACTACAAAAAGATATCTAAAATATCTGAAAACATTAAATGTGAATATAATCAGGGCGGAGTCAAAGCTAAGAAGAACACAGTCAAATCAGGAATTGATAAACCTTATGGAAATAGAAAAAAGTTTGGTTTATTTTACGACATCGCTGAAAGGGAATCAGATGGTGATGGAAAGGCTTCTGAGCGGCAGGCTGTCAGATAGTGACGAGGAAAAAGAGTTTATCAGAGATGTAATAATAGAGAATAATCAAGCGCTGGAAATGAGCCAGCTCTACAGCAGTATTGTGGACAGTCTTACAAGTGCTTTTTCTTCCATTATATCGAATAATCTAAATATCGTGATGAAGGCTCTCGCAGCACTTACAATAATACTGAATTTTCCAATGCTTGTATCGAGTGTATACGGGATGAACGTCCCGCTGCCTTTTCAGAATCAGAAATATGCTTTTATTATAGTGATAATTATCTCTGTTACACTGACTATCATGAGTACATGGTATCTCATAAAAAGAAAATGGTTTTAGATTTCCTTTGATTTTACTATGTGACTCTTGATTTTAGTGTGAAAGTATGATATAAAATTAGAGGAGATTTATTATTATTTTAAAACGGTAAAAACTAGGATAGGATGATATAGTATAATGAAAAAACTTATTTTATTATCATTATTAACGTTTACGCTTTCGATCGCAGCATATTCTTCAGAATACTTTGAAGATATGTTTAAGATCATTGACAATAACAGCAGCAGCTTGAGATCAAGCATGAATATTTTTGACCCGAGTAATGAGGGAATAAGAGAGGAATATATGACACTAGGCCTTGATAAGAAACTGGATTTTGAAGTTTTTAAACAGGCTGTGGACGGATTCAAAAGAGTGAAAAAGAAGAAAAGAAATGTGCTTACAATAATAGATTTCAGCAGTTCTTCATCAGAAAAAAGATTTTACGTAATAGATTTTGATAAAAATAAAGTGTTGTATGATACTTATGTGGCACATGGAAAGAATTCAGGAAATAATTATGCCACGGAGTTTTCTAACAGTATAGATTCTAATATGAGCAGTCTGGGATTTTATTTAACAGGATATACTTATGAAGGTTCAAATGGATATTCGTTAAAATTATACGGATTAGAGCAGGATATAAATGATAATGCCGAAGCAAGATCAATTGTAATTCACGGAGCTGATTATGCCAGCCCTGACTTTCTAAGATCAAATGGTCATTTGGGGAGAAGTCTCGGATGTCCTGCATTGCCCCTTGATGAATACGCTCAGATAATTGACGAGCTGAAAGGCGGAAGTGTAGTATTTATTTATGCAAAAGATAAAGGTTATCAGGAAACATCAAAATATGTAGAAAAAGAAGTATAGAAATATAATTTTAACTGGGTATTACATGATATTGCAGAAGGTTTTGCAGTCATATAATACCTTTATTTTATTTTTATCAAAATTATGGTAAAATATGTACAGCTTTTCATAAAAATATTTTATTGGAAAGAAAAGTAACAATAGATATAGGAGTAAATAAATGTCATATGAATTTGCAAGGCTGGAAATGCTTATAGGAGAAAGCGGAATACAAAAATTACAGGAGTCAACGGTGGCAGTTTTTGGAATTGGAGGTGTAGGATCATACTCTGCCGAAGCATTGGCAAGATCAGCCATTGGAAAAATTATACTTGTGGATTTTGATAAAATATCAGAATCTAATATAAACAGACAATTACATTCACTTAGAAGTACAATCGGACTGAACAAGGCAGACGTAATGGAGGAAAGAATAAAGGATATAAATCCTGAATGTAATGTAGTAAAAGAAATTGATCTTCTCAAAAGAGAGAATATAGGGGAATTTTTTGAAAAGCATAAGCCTGACTTTGTCATTGATGCCATAGATATGGTGAAAGCCAAGGCATCACTTATAGAATACTGTATTCAAAATAATATAGGTATTATTTCTTCAATGGGATTCGGTAATAAAATGTTTCCTGAGATGGTGGAAATATGTGATATATATGAAACAGAAGCGTGTCCGCTGGCAAGAACACTGAGAAAAATTTTGAAATCCAAAGGAATAAAGAAACTTCCTGTTGTTTTTTCCAGTGAGCTGCCTATGGTTCCTGATAAGAGTCTGAGATATAAAGAAGAAGAGAAAACAGAATATTTTATGGGAGAAGAAGTTCCGGCAAAGATAACTCCGGGAAGTAACGGCTTTGTACCGCCTGTAGCAGGTATGACTGCTGCATCATATGTAATAAGAAAAATTCTGAATATAGACAGGAGTGTAAGATGATAAAGTTATCAGAGGGAAATAAAGCAAGAATATTAAAAATAATGGTTATTTTGGGAATTGTACTTTCAGTATTCGGGGTATTATCAAAAATATTTGAAATAACAATTTTTGATTTTTTGAAGAATGAATCGGAAGAGTACATGAGAAATTCATATGAACAGTCAAAAACTCTGTTTGTAACTCTTTCTGTAATAAAAGGAACAATGGGCGTAATAGAAGGAAGTACATTAAATGCCAATGCAGTTATAGGTGTAAATCTGGAACTGGGAGATATAATAGAACCTGTATATGAAATGATAAATATCTTATGGAAAACTTCTTTATTAAGTGTGGTAATCTTAAAGATAGAAACATTATACTTTGGCTTTTTTACTATGAAACTCAGTTCGTTTTTACTGTCAGCATCACTGGTTTTTGTGGCACCATGGGTTTTTATGAAAAACAGGATAACAGAGATATTATCAAGGGTTGGAAAGTATTTCTTTTATTCATTTTTATTTATATATTTACTAATACCGTCTGTGCTTTTTTTGAGTTCAAAGGTAGTAAATGTAATGGAAAATGAATATAAGGAACCGGCTATAAAAAGAATAGAAAAAAATGTCGGAAATCTTAATGCTTCAGCTGAAGACCTTTTTAAGCCTGCAGAAAATACAAGTATCTTTAATTTTAAAGGGCAGGCAGATTCATATAAGGATAAAATAGAAAATTTTAAGACTGAGACAGGAAATGTAA
Organism: Sebaldella sp. S0638; assembly: GCF_024158605.1. Classification (NCBI taxonomy): domain Bacteria; kingdom Fusobacteriati; phylum Fusobacteriota; class Fusobacteriia; order Fusobacteriales; family Leptotrichiaceae; genus Sebaldella; species Sebaldella sp. S0638. The sequence goes on from NZ_JAMZGM010000053.1 coordinate 10,888, forward strand.
CAGAAAGTATCTCGGAAGATGTACCGCTTATCATAGGAGTAACAATATTCGGGTACATAATTCTGCCGCTGCTGCTCACAATATTTCTGTATAAACTGGCAAAGAGTCTGATTATGTCGAAGTTTATAAAATAATGTATATGCTGATAAACAAATAAAAACACCATTTTTATCAGAAAAATAAGTCGTTCGCACTGTGCGAATGAAAAATATGAATTGATTATTATATGGAGAATAATTGTAAATTTTGAAAAATATAATATTTATGGTATAATATATTACTACTTGGAGGTGAGAAGTTATGAGAAAAGTAGTTAGTGTTTTATTATTCCTTGTAATCGGTTTTTTTTCTTTAGCTGCAATGAAAGATGGTTCCTATTCGGTTGAGGGGAGAGCTTCCGGAGGATGGCAGCCATTCATGAAAATGACTATAAAAAATGAAAAAATAATAAATGTGCAGTACGATAGGAAAAATTCACAGGGGCAGCTTCTTTCCATGGATGATAAGAATTTCAGAGATGGATCATTTGCATTATCAAGAAGTTTGAAAAGTACCCAGAATGTAAATACAATAGAAAATATAAACAATTCGGAGTTAACTAATGAGTTTAAAACAATGGCAAATTTTTTGATAAACAAGGCTAATTCAGGGCAAACAGGAGATTTTAACCTTAATTAGCATATTAGGAACCGTCGCTTAGCGGCGGTTTTTCTTTCATAAATTTATTACCGCAAGAAATATAAGAATGAAGTGACAATTATTTTCAGACCATGATATTATTAATCAAAACATAAAAAAATCGGTTTCGCTCCAATATATGGAGAAACCGATTTTTCATTTTAAAAATAATTTACAGTTACAAGATTACCGTTTTTGTCATAAAAAAACCATTCGCCTGCTGCACTGTAATTATAGAACTGCCCTTTGGCTTTTAGGATTCCGTTGTCGTAATACTGAACAAAATCACCATTTCCATTTACTAAGGAAATGTTTCTTTCTACACTACCATCAGGGAAAAAGCCCTTTATATCTCCAAGAACCTTACCGCTTATGTAAGTTTCTTCCAGCTTTAATTCACCGTCAGGGTGGTACCAGAGCCATTTTCCATCTCTGTAATCATTTTTAAAAGTACCAGATGATTTTTTCTTTCCATTCGCATAAAATGACTGCGCTTCACCTTCAAGTTTGTTATTTACATAAAGTTCTTTTTCAATGACGATACCATCAGAAAATTTATAAGCTTCACCGTTTTTTGCACCGTTTTTATAAGTGAAAACAGTCTTTAGAAGACCAGTGTCGTCATAGTTATATTCCAGTCCGTTTTGTACACCATTAACATATTCACGGTATGCTTTTGGAGAGCCGTTATCATAATACTCAGTTTCGCCGCCTGTTTTGCTTCCGTTTTTATAAGAAACAATCTTTTCAAGGCCGCCTTTTGATGAATATAGGAAAGAATCCCCGTCAAGCAGTCCCTTTTTATAATTTTTAATTGCTTTAACAGAACCGCTTGAATAATAGTCTACATAGTAACCTGAATAAAGTGTATTATCACTTAAGTTAACAGCCTGGTTATTATAATCGACGCTGACATTCGCACTTGTGCTAAAAGCAGTGTTATAGACCTCTGCGATCATATCGTAAGTTTCGTATACATTTTTGGGTTTAAAGTTTTTATTAACTTCAGAAAAACTTGTGAAAAAAATCAAACCAAAAACAAATAATAAGTTAAGTTTTTTCATTTATTTCTCCTTTCATCCAAATATTATATCATTTATTAATAAAAAATTCAAATTCAAAATTCTATTTTGCATATAAAGAAAAAAAATGCAAAAATAGTGATTATTTTTAATTAAAACTAGAGAATTTGTTTTAAAAATGTGCTATAATAATTCAAAAGAGGTGAAGTATGAAAAAAATACACACACTTATATTTTTTATTTTTATTACAGGCATGTTGTTTACAAAGACACATACTTACTATTACGATAAGGAATGGAACAGGTTGAAAACCCCGGAAAATGCAGCTTATTACAGAGAAATAAACGATAAGAAAAGCAGCAAAGGCTACTCATATACTGATTTTTTTATAAACGGAAGATCTAAGACCTCGGGATATATGAAAAGCTTTAATAACAAAAGCAGCATAAGCGGTAATGTAATCATATATGATTTTGACGGAAAGACAGCAGAAATAAATTCTTATCTTATGGGAAAAAAGCATGGCAAGAGTATAAAATATTACAGAAACGGAACAATAAGCAATGTTGCCGTATATAAAAACGGTATGAAACACGGAAAAGAAATAAAGTATTTTGAAAATGAGACTGTATCATATGAAGCGAATTACAAAAATAATCTTTTACACGGTACCGAAATTTTTTATAAATTTAATGGTGACATAATTACAAAAATAGAGTATAAATATAATAAATACGATGGTAAGTATATTGTTTATAACAAAAGTTTCCCCATACTGGAGATTACGTATAAAAAAGGTGTGAAAGAGGGCGATTACAGCGAATATTTTGAAACAGGGATTTTGAAAGAAAGTGCTGTGTACAAAAAGGGGAAAATAGAGAATATAAAAAAAGAATATTATGAATCAGGAACTGTAAGAAGTGAGATAAACTATAAAAACGGTGCAGTTGACGGGATCGGCAGATATTATTACGAAAGCGGGGAACTTTTGTCAGAGGGACTTTTTTCAGATGGTGTGAGGGTAGGAATATGGAAAACTTATAATGTGAATTCCAAAATAAGTTTTACGGAAAATTATTCAAACAACCAGGAAGAAATAGAAAGAATTGAATATTCACCAAATGAGATATTGGAAGCAAAAAAATATTTTTCAAAAGGTATTCCAATAGGAATATGGGAATTTTTCGACGAAAATGGGAATAAAGTAATAGAAGCTGAATTCAGAGACGGCGAAAGGCTTGCATTCAGGCTTTTAGACCTGAACGGACGGGTTCTTGAAGAAGTAATATATAATTAAGTTATTATTTTCTTCACTTTTTCTTTGAAAAATTTGTAAATTTAAGTTATAATTAAGAGCAAAAATATACTCAGGAGGTTTAATGGAGAAATTCATTTTAAGACTGGGGAAAAAATCCTTAACTATGGAAGATGCTTTCAACTGGTCTTTTGAGATACTAAAGTCGAATATCAAAACATTGTTTCCTTCCCTGGTTATATTGATGATATTAAGATTAGGTTCCAGAATGTTTTTTGGTAAAGAAGACACTTTTTTCTGGAATATATTGATATTATCCTACGGCGGGCTGAGCAGTTTTATTTCATCAGTTATATACACCGGCCTTAGGGTAGAGATATCAGATTATATTGAAAAAGAAAAAAAATTAAGATCATCATTCGCTTCAGGGAGAAAATTATGGCAGAAGATAATATTCATAGCTCTCCTGTATTTCACGTTTTTATTTACTGCAGGAGTAATAATGGGTATTTTTATATTGTTTCTGACAATAATAGGCAATGTAAGTATGTTTCTGGCGGTATGCTGCGGAATAGCGGCTTTGACAGCCGGAATTGCAGGAGTGATATTTTTTAAGGTGAGACTGGCTTTTTTTCAGAATATATATTATGTGAGAAAGTTAGGGGTTGTAAAATCTATTTTATACTCATTTCATATAACAAAAAACTATTTTATAAAAATTTTTCTGACAAATATCATATTTTGGTTCTTGGTATTCATACTGGAAATAATGTTAACATTTAGTAGTTTTATTAATTTTTTTTCAAAAAATATATGGCTGGTAATTGTTACAGTAATTGCACAAAGCATTATTTGTTTTGTGATTTCATTTCTGATTAATGTAAAGGTCGGTATAATTTCTTTGTTTTATCTGAATGCAGAATATAAAGACCTGCAGACAGAAGAAGAAAATAATAAAACTACTTAGACAGGACTGATGATATTATGACAGATTATAAAATATCTGATTTGGTAAAATTAATAGAAAAATTCAGGACATCGCGGGGGTGGGCAGAAAATGACAATCCCAAAAATGTAGCTATGGGAATATCTGTAGAGGCAGCAGAGCTAATGGAGCACTTCGTCTGGTCAGATATACCGGATTCTTGGGAAACAGCCAAAATACAGGAGGTTTCTGATGAAATAGCCGATGTATTTATAAGTTTGATTTCAATGACAAATATGCTGGATTTGGATATATATGAAATTGTAAGTAAGAAACTAAAAAAATTGGAAAAAAGATACCCTGAAATAGATAGGTAAGAATCAAAAGGAGGATAACAATATGTTTAAGAAAATCAAAGATCTTTTTGCTAAGGAGGAGAAACCCGTCCAGAAGGAACAGTATGATGTTCCCGCACCGGTGGAAACAGTTACGTTAATTTCACCAAATGGTCTGAAAAATGAAATTACAAAAGATGAATGGGTAGAGAAATTTTTGAAACCTTCATTAGAAAAAAACTGGAATAATTTTGAAAATTTATATAAGATAATTTTGGACGCATTTCATAATAATGTAATAAATGAAGTAAAAGAAGCTTGTTTCAGATTATATAACAATGATCCTATAAGAGAAAGAGGAACTAATATACTCGGGGTTTTCTACGGACAGAACAAGATGTATGACAGTGCTGTAAAAGTATATGAGAAATATATCGAAACTGAAAAAGAATCACCGTTAATATATTCCAATTATGCACTTATGCTTGATGAAATGGGAGAAAAAGACAGAGCGAATAATTATTACAAGGAATCATTGAAACTGGATCCGAATATATCAAATGTATTGTCAATTTTACTGGAAAAGGCCCAGGTTGAAAAAGAAAATAAAAAATATGTAGAAATATTCGAAGAAATCTCAGAACTGCCTAACAGCTGGAGAGCAAAACTTTATCTGGGAAGTATAAAACTGAAAGAACGTAATGTACCAAAGGCAAATGCCTTATTTACAAGAGCTTTGGAAGAATCAGCCCAGAATGATGAAGCAGTGTCATTCGTTTCCGGTGCTTATGTGAAAGAGGAATATTATGATGAAATAAAGAAAATAGTCCTTCCGGTATTTAATCCTGAAACACACGGTCCTTATGCTACAATGAACATATTACAGATGTTCTATAAAACACATGACTATATAAACGGATTAAATCTGCTGAAATATATAAGTGCTTTCAAATGGGAGAACTTCGGGGATAGTTTCATAAAATACGAAAATCTGCTGAATGACGTAAGACTTGAAATAGAAAATAGAAAAGATCTGAAGCTAAAAAACAGATCATTCCTGATAAAATCACCAATATGGTATTATAATCTGAAAATGCCGAACTGGTATTTCAGAAACAAAAAGAAACAGCCGCCGAGTATTTTGATCCTTCCGCTGGCTAATCTGATGGATGATCAGAAAGATGACAGTCCTGAAGAAAAACTGCTGCTTGGTATACCGCTTTACATAAATGAAGTGTTGATGATGAATACAGGTATTGATAATCATATGGTAATTAATTATACTGATCAGGATCTGATTATATTCAATGATCATATAACTATAGAATATATCAAAAAAATAAAAGAACTAAATAATATGCTTGATTATATAATGTATGGTGAAATAATTTCCAAAAGCGGTAATAAAAACGGAAAATCATACAATATAAAGATGTATCTCGCTGACTGCCAGACTTTTGAAAAATATGAGTTATTCTCAGGAGAAGTAAACAGAGAAAACTTAAATGAAGTAATAAGCAGAACATTTGTTAATCTAAATGCTTATTTTAACAGATTCATCAGAATTCCGGATATTAAAAAAGATGATATGGAATATCTGTTATCTCAGGGAGAAAAATTCAGAATCTCTCTAAATCTTAATGATACAAATCATTTTATACCATGGACATTCGAAAGATTATTCTATAATCAGTTTAATCTTATAATGAATAATCCGACAAATATAAGCTATAAATTTGACTTAGTATCAATATTATACAACATAGCAAAGTTCCAGCCTCAGCTTTTGAAAAAAGTAGAGGAACTGGTGTATCTTCTGATTAACAGAAAGGTATTCTCTGATCCTGCAGCATTTAAAATACTTCCTGTAATTTTGAATATTTACAGGGATGATGAAAACTACAGACAGATCATGGATGCACTGACAGAAGAGCCGGCAGAATATATAGACTGGCTAAACAGCTTTATTGATTATACAGGAACATTTTAATTATACAGGGAGTTGCTCTAACGGCAACTCCTTTTTATAATTAAGAAGATAAATTCCAGATATTAAAATTCAATTCTTTCAGCCATTTTTCTCTCTATATGCAATATTTCCCTGTATGGCTCACTATCATCAGATGGATATTTCCAATATGAAACTTTTTTAGGAGTAATCTTAAAGACAACCTGTCCGTCTAAATTTCCGTATCTGTTATATGATGAAAGATGTTTAGCTTTGTAAGCTTCCATAATATTATTATTTTTTTCGTCTGCCCAGCTGCCGATCTCTCTGGCAGTGCCTTCAATGGAAGTATTGCCTGTACATAGTGCAACATTGGGATTTTTTGTCATTTGGATATACTTGGTATACTTTTTATTAGTCTGAAAATAGATATCCATACCTATATTTATAACACTCATACTTCTCGAAGTTATTTTATCAATAAATGAAGTAGAAAGAATCCATGTTCTGTTTTTTTCCAGTATTTCCAGTGTTTCCTGTTCAAGCTTCTGATAATCAATAATCATATTTTTCCTCCTGTAAATTTATTTTAATATATTCAATAATATTGTAATTATTTTGGGATATCTGGTATTTTTTTCATTATCCCCAAAGTATATATGCCCGATCCAGGCTAATATAATAAGGAAAGAACCCTGAAGTATCAGTTTTAATAATTCTCCTATAAACATAATTTTTACCTCCGCTGGTTTTTATTATGTATTAATTTTACCAGTAAACATCACTTATTTCGACTTTGTTCTGGTACGAATACAGGAGATTTGATAAGTTATGCATATCGTTTTTTTGGCATTTAAAACAATATTTTTTATTTTCCATAGTTTTTCTACGTTTTTCATAAAGATGAAAAAATGAATTATTAACCGTAAAAACTAAAAAATTGCTTTTTATAATTCATTTAGTTATAATATTAATAAAAACAAAAGAGAGTGTGATATGAAAAAACTAACAGGAATCCTCATAGCAGTATTTTTAATTATAGTAAATTTAGCCTATTTAAAGATTAATACACATGATTTTACAGTGAAGCGACTTATTGTAATGAATTTTGGAATACTTATATCAGATCTGGCTTTTTGGATTTTTCTGTATTTGAATCTGAAAAAAAAGAATTTTATAATATTTTTCTTTATAATATTTTTGATTTTGATAGATTCAGACAGAATGAATGTGCAGATATTCCTTGGGTATAACGACCGGGTTACTGACGGAATTCTTTTTCCTACGGTATTAGGTGCAATAAGGCTGGCATATCTGTTTGTAAGCGTATATTTTTTCTTTTTTTTATCAGACTTCAAAAATTTTCTGCTGAGAATAGCAGGTATATTGAATATAATAGTGGCAATCCTTGTTTTTATTGAATTTGATAATTCATTTGCCCCTTATCTGAAAATTATCACAGCAATAGTATACATTTTTTATATATTTTTCTTTTTGGGAAAAATAAAGGAAGATAAGCAGGAAAAAAAGGAGGAGGAAAATGAAAGCAGCGCTGAAAAGAGCAATACTGCTACTTAATATTTTACTGATATTAGCAGGGTGTACTTCTGTAACAGAAAAAGGAAACAGAGTAATAAATACTAAAATGGGAAGCGAACGTGTAGACGGAATAACTTATACATCAAAAGGGCAGAATTTCAGACAGAGATTTATAATATTACATTACACTGTTTCTGACAGGGAAAGATCTATTGATCTTTTAGCGAATAAGGATGTAAGCTCTCATTATCTGATAACAGACAGGGAAAATGAACCTATTTATTATCTGGTGGATGAAAATAAGAGGGCATGGCATGCAGGGATAAGCAGCTGGGGAAGTTTTTCAAATCTAAATGATAATTCCATTGGTATAGAGATAGTGAACAAAGGCTTTGTAATGAAAGACGGGAAAATGAATTTTTATCAGTTTCCGTCATGGCAGATACATAAAACGGCTGTTTTACTGCTGGATCTTATAAAAAGATACGAGATAGAGCCTCAGAATATATTAGGACATTCTGATATTGCACCACAGAGAAAACAAGATCCGGGGCCGCTTTTTCCATGGAAAGAACTGTACAGGGATTACGGCATTGGAATGTGGTATGATGATACAGTAAAAGAAAAGTATAAAAATGCTTTTAGTGAGGGTGTAACTCCCGAAGATGTACAAAAAGAACTGAAGAAATTCGGATATGGAATAGTGGTAACCAAAGAGTATGACGAACAGACAAAAAATGTAATAACAGCATTTCAGTTTCATTTTATACAGTATAAATATGACGGCGTTATGGATGCAGAGACATACGCGGTTTTAAAAGCACTTAATGAAAAATATAAAAAATAAAAACTTTTTCTAAATAGCAGGAAATACTTCTTGCTATTTTTCTATATAAGAGATAAAATGATATATAAAATATAAGAAAGTTTAGGAGGAAAAAATGAAGTTTTCGCAAAGAATATTAAGTATGCAGTACTCTCCGATAAGAAAACTGGTTCCTTATGCAGATGAAGCTATAAAAAGCGGCGTGAAAGTATATCAGCTGCATATAGGACAGCCGGATGTCCAGACTCCGGATTCCTTTTTCGAAGGACTACATAATTATAAAGAAAAAATAATAAAATATGCTAATTCCAGAGGTATAAACGAGTTACTGGAAAGTTTTTCAAAATCTTATCATAAAATGGGGATAAATCTGGACCCTCAGGATATGCTTATCACTCACGGGGGAAGCGAAGCGCTGATGTTTACACTGGCCAGTATCTGTAATCCCGGAGAGGAAGTATTAGTCCCAGAGCCATATTACTCTAATTATGAAAGTTTTTTAAGATCTGCAGATGCAAAGCTGGTTCCTATAGAAACTAAACTTGAAAATAATTATCATCTTCCTCCGAAAGAGGAAATAGAAAAGCTGATAACTCCGAGAACAAAGGCTATAATGTTTTCTAATCCGAGTAATCCTACAGGAACTGTACTTACTATGAAAGAAATGGATATGATAGTAGAGATAGCTCAAAAACATGACCTGTTTATAATATCAGATGAAGTTTACAGACAGTTTATATATGATGATATAGAGTATAAGTCGTTCTTAACAATGAAAGATGTAGAAGACAGAGTAATATTAATAGACAGTATTTCAAAGCACTATAGCGCATGCGGTGCAAGAATCGGTGTCATAGCATCTAAGAATAAAGAATTTATCAATCTGGCACTGAAATTATGCCAGGCAAGGCTTTCTGTATCCACTATAGAACAATTTGCGAGTGCGAATCTGATAAATACAATAGATACTTATCTAAGTGAGGTAAAGCTTGAGTATAAAGTAAGAAGAGACCTTTTATATAATCATTTAAAAGAGATAGAAGGAGTAACATGTTATAAGCCTGACAGTGCATTTTATATATTTGCGGAACTTCCTGTAGATAATATAGAAGACTTCGTAATATGGCTGCTGACAGAATTCAGATATGAAAATCAGACATTGATGTTTGCACCGGGACCTGGATTTTACTCAACACCTAATAAAGGATTAAAAGAAGGAAGATTTTCATTCTGTACACATAATCTGACTGAAATAGAGAATGGAATGAAGATATTGAAAGAAGCATTAAAAGTATACAAGAAATAAAAATAAAGTAGCTGTATTCAGCTACTCTATTTTTTATATTAATTAAACTGTTAGAATGTATCAGCACTACAGTTAGCGTTATTAACCTGACCTTCACCGTATTGATAACTACAGTTCTTGTTATACCCTCTGTTATAGTCAGCCTGATTAGTTTTATCGGTAGATACAGAGCTGCATGATGTCAAAACAGCTAATAAAGAAGTAATTAAGATTATCTTTTTCATATTTATTCCTCCCGTAAATATTTATATTTTGTCTAATTTATTATAACGTAAATCATGGTCAATGTAAAGTAGCAACTTACAGATAAAAGAAATATTCATATAAGATAAAACAAAGCTAAAATAAACTTTCAATAAAGGCAGGAGAAATATAATTTAAGTAAAATCACGAGGAGGAATATAATATGAAAAAGATCTTATTATTACTAGGAATTTTATTTATTTCCGTAATAGGATTTTCAGAAAATTTAAAAGGAAGTTTTGTACCTAAAATTCATCAGATAAATGGGGACATAACAGTAGATACTAACGCTAAAGAAATAGTTATAAATAATTTTACATATGACGGAAAAGGAAAAGATGTGTATATTATTTTAAGCAAAGGCGGAGATTTTAAGGATATGAAAGTGATTTCCAAAGAGCTTAAGAAAGCTTATGTAAATGAAGAATTAAAACTAAAAGTAAATAATCTGTCTAAATTAGTAGATCAAGGTTACACAACAGTATCGGTATATACTAAAAAATATAAATCGAGTTTTGGAGATGCTACTTTAGCTGAGTAATCAATGTATTAATAGACTGTTTTAAATGTGAAATAGTATATTTGAAACAGTTTTTTTATAAAAATAACTTTTTTGGGGAGAACGATATGAAAGAAACTATAGTTGCAAGAATAAGAGGTTTGAAAGAGAGCAATCCGGAGCTTTTTAAAGATAAAGTAGATTTTATGCTTGTGGAAGAGGAAGAACTTCTTAGAACTTACCAGACATCAAAAGAATTTATTATTGTTACTACAAGAAGATTAATTTTTGTGGAAGTTCTGGGAATGTCCGGGAAAACACAGGAATACAGAACAATAGGCTATTCCAAAATTAATTCATTTTCTGTGGAAACTGCGGGAACATTTGATTTTGAAAGCAAACTCAGATTATGGATTTTTGATTCCGGGGTATTTGAACTGGAATTCGCTAAAAATACAGATATAAAACCATTATTAAGAATAATAGGCCGTAACTCATTGTAATTAGTAATGTCAGGAGGTAAAAAATGTTAAAAAGAATAATAGGAATCTTGATTTCAGCATACGCAGTTTTGCTTGGTGCTGTGAACTATACAGTTATTTCATCAATATTAATGGCAAACGGGGATACTGTGGGAAGAAGTTTTCATTCAGGTTCTACAGCGATCTTTAAAGTATGTTTATTTTTCTCAGCAGTAATGCTGATAACAGGTGTGCTTTTATTTTTTAAACTTAGATTCAGTATGGAAGTGTACTTTTTGATGATGCTGGCTTTCATAACAACAATCATATATATGGACCCAAGTGCAGGAGTTTTTCAGATATTTTCTATACCGGCTGCATTAGGTTTGATATTGCTTCTGTTTAACAGGAAAAAAGCATACGCATATAATGAAGTCTCTGATAACCGAAGAAAATAAATTTAATAAAGAGGCGGTTGTATCAAAAAGGATTAAGTTCTTTGATATAGCCGCTTTTTAATTTCTGGATTTTTTTATAATGAAAGCAGTAACTAAAAAAGACGACCCTAATGGGAGGTAAGGTCGTCTGCCAAATGAGAATATAAAATGTGTCTAGTGTAATTTTAAAAATTTTACTATAACATAACCTCATAAAAATTCTATATACGGTAATGTAAAATCAATAAAAAAATAAATTATAAAAAAATATGTGATTTAGATGACCTTTAGAGATGGATCAGAATAGAGGATCAATTATTTTTGCTAATCGAAGAAATGAAGAAAGAGTTTGCATTACATAATATAAAATATTATAAATCATGTATATAGCAATATAATTTTACCACATAGAGCGAAAAAGTCAATATTATATGAAAAAAATTAGTATAAAAGAAAAATACAGGAAAAAAGTACCGAAAAAATGACTTTTTCAGAAAAGATATATTAATAGCTGCGGAACTAAAAATAATGGCTTCAAAATCAAAATTTCAAAGCCATTATTTTAAAAAAAATTTACTCCTGAATATCATTTGAAAGTTCTCTGTATTCTTCTTCAGAAATCTTTCCGCTGGTAAATTTTTGATTTAATTCTGCAAGTTTTCTGTATTTTTCTCTGTCCGAACCATTAAGTGCCATATTAATATTACAAACAGGACATACGAGATAATGTTTTGAGCTGCCTAAAGGAAAAACAGGAATCCAAAACAGAGTAAACCATAATCCTGTTTTTATATAATGCCAAAATTCAGTATTATGACAATGCGGACATTCTATTTTATTGGTTACTCCGTAGTTTTTAGTGAGATTTCTTGTTCCAAATACAATTATCATTTTATTCTCCTTTTTTCTTAATTAACTTAAAAATTATAACATGTAAATATAGAATAGTAAACTTAAAATTTAAAATAAAATTATATATTTAATTAATATAATATATTATTTTATAAAAATATTATGATAATACATTTGGATAAGAGAATATATAATATTTTACTAAAATAAAATTTCATTGTAAAATATAAAATTATGAATTTGATATAAAATTGTATATAATATAAAAAAATATAAGAAATAAAAGAAGAAAATAATAATAAACTAAGAAAGTATTGGTATGATTAATTTAGAAAAAAACTCATTTCATGGTATGCAGGGGTTATTGGAAAGATTTTAATGGTTATAGATGTATCATTAACAAAATGAGTTTTCAAAAAGAGTGTAAAAGCTCTTTTTTTATTTTAAAAACGGTCATGAAAGACCGTTTGCCAAAGGAGTGTTCTGTAATAAGTGCAATTTCTAATTTTTACTACATGATAATTATATCACAAAAATTAAAATTTGTGAACAAAAAAAGAAAAAGTGATAAAAAAAAATTCATTTAATGAATAAAAAAACTGTTGATTAAATATTCGATATGACAGTAATAATAAGGGTTAAAAGTATGTAACAAGAATACTTACAAAAGTGAAATTTTTATATAAAAAAAATTATTTTCTTCACACATAGTTCATATAAGTATATTATAATGAGAATATAAAATTAGTAATGAGGAGGAAATAATGAAAAAAGTATTAGCAAGTATTTTTATGGCAGCATCTCTAGCTACATTTTCTGACGAACTGGTAATTGGTGTGGGTATGGATTTTGCCGATAATTATAGCGGTATGTCAGATTTTATAACAGGAGATTATGGGGATGACAGTCTTGGTTATGAGTTAAAAATCGAATATCTGAAAAATGTAAGTCCTAATTTTTTAATAGGTGCAGGGGTAGGATATCAGGGACATTCAAAAGCTGAAGGAAAAAAGGTAACAGTAGGAAGCTGGTATGATTCATATGGAGATTATTATGAACATACTTACGGATATGAGGATCAGGTTTATTATAACAGTGTTCCGATATATCTAACGGCAAAATATGAATTTGATACACCTAATAAGGACATAAAGCCTTATGTAAAGGCAAATGTTGGTTATTCTTTTAATATCCATAAAAACGATCTTACATTAAAAGACAAAGTAACACAGTATGTTTATGACTGGTATGACGATGATTATGACGAATATTCTTACACATATGCTTCAAAGTCGTATGATACGGATATAACAAACGGATTATATTATGGAGTAGGAGGAGGAATACAGGTAAGTAATTTTACAGTAGACCTTATGTATCAGGCAAATTATGCAAAAGCTAAAATAGACAATGGTGATGGAACAAAACAGGAACATAACCTTAATTTACACAGAGTAACTTTAGGAGTGGGCTACGCCTTTAATTTTTAATAAATAAACAGAATAAACTACACCCTGAAAGTCAGATAAAACTGACAAATAGGGTGTATTTTATTATAAAAGAAAATTTTTCAGTTCTGTAAGACTCTGTAAAACATGTAGAGAGTCTTTTTGATTAGTGAATAATACTCGTTATATCATTACCTGTAACCAGGCAATAAATACCAATACCAAGAATAATTGTGAAAGCTATGAGATTTTTTATTCTATAAGTAAAAGATTTTTTTGTAGCAATCATGTATATAAATGTCCCAATATAGCATACACTTACAAAAACTAATATATAAGCAATATTAGGAATAATGTAGTCAGTTATAAAATTCATAGAATTCTCCCTTCATATTTTATAATAATGAACTCATTATATCATATAAAAATAATTTGTGCTAAATAAATAAAAATAGAAATAATTTATAAAATATATGGTATAAATAATGGAATTTTAAATGAGAAAATCGTAATAAAATTAAAAAAAATGTAAATTATACAAAGTAATCACTTGATTAATGTTTAGAAATGACATTGAAAGTCTTAATTTTAAGGTTATTTTTTAGTAAATACCGGAGATTTTATATTGGATATTATTATTCTGACTAAATAAGCACTTATATAAAAATAAAAATTTTGACAGAACTCAACAGCATAAACAGGTAATAACAAAACAATTATGATTAATTATTCATTCTTGTATAAAAAGAACTAATATGTTATGATTTTATAAAAGTCAATGGTGAAATTTAATAATTATATTGAACATTTAAATATCGTAACAGAAGTAAAATCTTAAGAAATCAGGTGATATTTATGCTAAAAAACTTTTTATTATGTTGGTAATATTATTAAATTCTTATTTCGGATATGCATTAGGCTGTGTATACAGGGGATATGAGGTCGAAAAAAACGATGTATACTATATAAATGGTAATGTGAAGAAAAAATTGCCAAAAGCAGATCATAAAACTTTCAAAATAGTGAGATTATCTAATTATAATCTGCTGGCAAGGGATAAGAATTTTCTTTATTACCAGGGAGAAGTCGTAGACGGAGTAAATCCTAATACATATCTGATAAAGAAGGTAATACCGTCAGAGGAAAAAAATGAAAATGGCTATATCTGCGGATCAGGAGTATATGAAATAATTGACGGCGGAAAAGAGTACATTTTAAAAGAAAAATAAAATCCATATTTAGTAGTGGAATAGGAGGAAATTTTTATGTTAGCAATTGATCACATTCAGATAGTAGTGAAGGATATGAGTATTGCGGAACCTTTTTACGATAAATTAATGACTGTTTTGGGTTTTGATATTGAAAAGAAAGTTAGTGCAATAATAGAAGAACATGATCTTTATGTTGTAGAATACCTCCATCCGCTGTATGATTTTGGTATATGTTCTCCGAGAACAGCATTTGCGGACAATACAATACACCGGAGAAAGCCGGGTTCTTTACATCATCTTGCTTTTAGGGCAAAATCCCGTACAGAAGTTGATGAAATGTATTTGAAGATCAAGGATATCGGAGCTGAAATTGTTTATGCACCGAAAATTTTTCCTGAAGACGGGGAAAATTACTATGCTCTTTTCTTCAAGGATTTGGAAGGAATAAAGTATGAGATAGTTTATAACGGAGTATAGCATTCAGGGTTGTTTTGTATATATAGAAGTATAGGATGCAGTAGCTTTAGAGATGGTAAAAAGCAGAATACAGAATAAGGTTTTTGACAATCTCTGAATTTATGTTGCATTTTTGAATTATTCATGGTATATTTTAATTCTAGTGCCAAACGCTAGTAAGTGAGATAACAGAATAGCGGTTATCTCTTTTTTATTTCATTTGATAGATTGAATAATCTCTCGAATATATATTGTAAAAACTAAGTGTAATGAAAAAAGGTAGGGTTGAATGAAGAAAAAAATAATATTATTTATTTTGATAACTATATTAATTAACAGCTGTTATAAAAAGAAAGAAAAAACTTTCATTTTTGACGGAAAGGTATTGCCGGATTCAGATGTACGGACATTTATAGTACATGATGAATTACAGGTGAAAAAAGGGATTTATTACAAGGCTGAAGATAAAAATAATTATTATGAGTATGGAAAAGCAGTATTAGAAAAGTAAATGTACGAGAAAAAACAAAAAGGAGTTATTAAAATGAAAAAATTTATGTTGTTTCTTCTGCTGAGTTTAATAATAAATTGTGGTTATTATGATACAGAGAAAAAGGTTGAGCTTGGAAGCAGCAAAGTGGAATTAGGCGAATTTTATAGTAAAAATAGAAATTATATATATTTTTTTGAAAATAAAATAGAAGGAGCAGATCCGGAAACTTTTGAAATTATGGGAATATATGCCAGAGATAAAAACAGGGTTTATCTTAGAGGAGAGGAAATAAAGAATATAGACTCGAAAACTTTTAAACTGTTAGGGCAATATTATGGTGTAGACTATAAAAGTGTTTATTACACAGATATACAATTGATGAGAGCAGATCCAGAGACTTTTGAAATTATAGGAAATTTTTATAGTAAAGATAAAAATAGGGTTTATCTAAGAGACAGGGAGTTGGGAAACTCAGATCCAAAAACTTTTAATATTATAGATAAAGACTACAGTAAGGACAAAAAAACAGTGTATTTCTGGGAAGTTGAAATAAAAGGAGCTGATCCTCAAACTATAAAAATTCTTGATGATGGTTATTCAACAGATAAAAATTCAGTATATTATTTAGAAAATAAAATGGAAAAAGCAGATTTGAAAACTTTTGAAGTATTGAATTTCAGATATTCAACAGATAAAAATAATGTTTATTTTAGAGATGAAGTAATAAATGAGGCTAATCCGGGAACATTTAGATCTGTTGATCACGGAGAATCAGGCGATGGTTTGCGTTATGATGCTGAAGATAAAAATAATTTTTATGAAAATGGCGGAATAATAAAGAAAAAATAGTCTGAAAGTATAAGTATTAATTAGGTGTGAGAAAAAGTACCAGCTTGTTTAAGATTGAATATGAGAATAAAAAGGAGTGATTAAATGAAAAAGGTATTGTTTATTTTATTAAGTACAATTATTTTTAGTTTTAGCAGCAAACTTGGGGAAATAAAAAAGGAGGAGCCAGACTTTCAAAGTTATGAAAAAATAAATGGCAGTTATTATAAAGATAAAAATTATATTTATTATAACGGGGACAGGCAATATTTAGTTGATTTAAAGAGTTTTGAAATACTGAACGGTGTGTATTCTAAAGATAAAAATGGTGTTTATACACCTAAAAGTCAGATAAGAGAAAAGAAAACCGTAATTTATTATTTATCCAGACTAAATAATGTAGACGTCCAGACTTTTATGACTTATGAAAGCAATAAAGAAATTGATGGAATAATTTATGATGCTGAAGATAAGAATTATTATTATCATTTTGGGAGGATAGTAAAAAAGAAATAAAATTAGAGTATTATCAGAGTTATTAAAGGAATTAACTATTGAAAATACAGAAAATAAAGAAATATCAGAAAAAATACAGGCAGCTTTGAAAAAAATCATGGAAGAACATGAAGGATTCCATGATAAAAAAGATGAGTTTTTAGTGAAGAATTATAGTAAAAAATAATAAAAATATTCGGTTTTTAAACTATGGTTTTATGTTATAATGTAAAGAAAAAAAGGTGATATTTATGGAAAAAGAAGCAGAAGTGAAAGAATTAATAAAAAAGTATCTTTCTCACAACAGAACGAAAGAAGGATTAAGTTATCTGAAAGATTACAGTAATTTAATCAGTTCTAATATAAATGCTGAAGATGATAAAATAATTCTGCGAAGTTCATTAATAAATATAGGATTTGACCTGAGAGGATTTCAAAAGGAAATGGTCGGGGTAAAAATTTCCTATGAAGATATATATCATGGATGTTTAGAATTAGAAAAAGAAGTGTAAAAAGAATTTATGTTTATCAGAAAAACATGCATAAAAGGAGATCAAGGCTATGGATATTAATATAAGGAACGAAATAGAGAAGGATTATAGAGAAGTTGAAGAACTAACAAGAGAGGCTTTCTGGAATTTATATGTTCCTGGAGCTAATGAACATTTTATAGTACATAATTTGAGAGAAAGCAAAAGTTTTATAAAAGAATTAGATTTTGTCGCTATTCATGAAGATAAAATAGTAGGTAATATAATTTATACACTTTCTTATATTGAGGATGAGTCTAATAAAAAGCATGAAGTAATAACATTTGGCCCTGTGTCTATTTTGCCGGAATTTCAAAATAGAGGAATAGGTAGAAAGTTAATAGAGCATTCTATAAATAAAGCTAAAGATTTATCTTATAAAGCAATAATAATTTATGGTTATCCGGATTACTACAGCAAATACGGAGGGAGTGTGCAAGAAAGTCTGTAAATTAAATCTGATATAATAAAAGATTTGTTTTTCATATATTGATTTATCTA
>NZ_JAMZGM010000054.1 GCF_024158605.1 Sebaldella sp. S0638
TTTCAAAACACCTCTTTCTTTTTTTATTATATCATTGTTTAGATTTTGGTGTTCCTACTTTACTATAGCACTACATACATTAACGGTATCGAAACAAAATAGTAGAGCAATGGAGGTTGACGAACCAACGGACAGGTCATTACATATAAATAATAGTGGAACTATAATTTTAAATGAAACATTTGTTGTAGGAATGGAAGCGAGAGGGGCTTCTACAATAAATACCGCTGATGTAACTAATCATAATACGTATTTGTCAAATGACGGAACAATCATAGGAAATGGCGGTTTCAGAAATCAAGCAGGCTTGTCTATAGGTGCAGACGGTTCAGTATCAGGTACAGCAGTAGTAATGGTAAACAGACAGACAGGTAATATAACAATGAACTCGCCTGAATCAATAGGAATACAGTTAAGACCAGATCAATTCCCAGTAGTAATACAGGGAGTAAATGAGGGTGTTATAAATGTTAATGGTTACAGAAGTTATGGTCAAATGACAACGACAGGGCAGTCAGCAGGATTTCTGAATCAAGACCCAACTATAGGTAATGGTACAAGCTATTTGAGTTTATCTCCGACAGGAACTATTAATGTTAATGGGGACGAATCAACAGGCTTCGCTATATTAGTTGGTATAAATAATTGGGGCGGAGAGGGAACTATTAACGTGGGAACTGTAAACCCTAATCAGGATAGTAACGGTAACTTACACTCTAGTATAAATTTAGTAGAAAGAGCAACAGGGCTTTATTCAAAACAGCCTATTATAAATGTTCCATGTAGTACAAATCCGTCAGGAACTTGCGGAGGTGGAGGAATAAACGGAACAGGTATAATAAATGTAGGAAATTTTGCTTATCAATCATCAGCAGTTAGAGTGGAAGAAGACGGAAGTGTAGGAAATGCGGGAATAATAAATATAACAGGAGATAATAATTACGGAGCAGTTGTTACAGGTGGTTATTTCTCTAATCACATATGGACACCCGGTGGCGATATTGGAAGAATGTATATTAATGCTAATAATGCTGTAGGAATATATGTTAATGGTAATAATTCAACATCAGGAGAAAATAAATCATTACTTACAGTGAATGGTAATAATTCAATAGGTTTTCTAATGAACAATGGTCTAGGATATAATTTAGGTATAAATAATGACCCTAATGACTATTGGAGAGGTGATGGAACTATTGAAACTACAGGTATAAATTCTCATGCGGTTGTTTTGACAAGAGATAATTCAGCAATAAATACTATTTTTCAAAACAGAGGGATAATAAAAAATAATTCAGAGGGAACTATAGGAATATATGCTGAAAAAGGTTCACAGTTTCATCATGCTATAGAAATTCCGACAGGTTATACAGGAAAAGTCCAGTCAGGAAATGGAGCAATAGGAATTTATGCTAAAGATACTGGTACTTATGGAACGATAAAAGCACCAATAGTAACAGGAAATAGTACGGTAAGTAATACAAGTATTGCAGTAATGAGCGACGGAAATTCAGTTACAGAATTTTATAATAATGGATCAGCGAGCATGGAACAGGCAAGCCTGAATGTAGGGCAGAATGCAGTAGGGCTGTATTCACAGACAGGCTCAAAATTTTCTGACACTTTTAAAATACATGGACTTAAAGCTGACTTAGGGCAAAACGCAGTATTGGGATATATAAAAGAAAGTACGGCGAGTGTGTCAAATCTTTCAAATGTAACTATAAACAGTATGGGAAATAATTCTGCTGTACTGTATGGAGCAAATAACTCTGATATTACAATAGACAGCAATATAAATGTGCCAGTAGCTACTAATGCACAGCTTTATGTAGCTGAAAACAGTAAATTAACGCTAAATAACGGCTTTATAATAACAGGTCTAAGCACAGGATTAAGTGCTTTTTCACTGGATAATAAGGTTTTTAGTAATGGTACACCTGTAACGTTGGATAATAACAAGACAGGTGTAACAAATAAAGGAACAGTAACTATGAACTCGGCTAATTCTGTGGGAATGTACACACTATACGGTCAGAATATTAATGAAACATCAGGAGCAGTTAATATTCAAGGGAATTCAGGAGTAGGAATGTATTCCGAAGAAGAAGCAATTATTACGAATAAAGGAAATATACACTTAAATAATAATGGAGCAGTAGGAATTTATGCAAAAGGAGATTCAGGCAAAGGTTACAGCTTATTAGATAATGTAAATGTATTAAATTCAGGAACTATAAACTTAAATAATACAGGAAATATCGGAATTGCTGTTAATAACAATAAAGCAGGGGCAGTGATTGCTGATTCTGTTATTGCAAATACAGGAACTATAAATATCGTAGGTAATGATTCAATAGGTATTTATGCCCCTAAATCAACAGTATCAAATTCAGGGAATATAGCTTTATCAGGGAATAATACAATAGGAATTTACGGAGCAGACGGAAGCACAATAACCTCTACCGACAAAATAGATTTAGGAACTACAAATCAACTACAAACAGCGTATTATTTGACTGATACTGCAAAAGTTGTAAGTCTGGGCGATATAAAAGGTTATGGAATAGCAGTTTACGGAAAAGACATAATAATAGATGATACATTCGCTACGATTGATCTAACAGGAACAAGTGATCAGGGAGCAGGAAAAGTAGGACTTGTACTAAGCGGAACATCAACTTTTAATTATACAAAAGATATAAAAGTTGGAGATTCAGCAGGGAATAATTACTCTGTAGCCCTGTACACTGACGGTCAAAACTTATCAGGCGGTCTTGCAAATACTCTGACAGCAGGGGCTAACGGAGTAGGGCTATATGCACAGAATGGAAGTAACATAAAATATACTGGCACTATAAATACAGGAGACGGAACAACAGCAGGAACAGGGCTGTATGTAGGCACATCAGGATTAAATACTTCAACGGTGGACTTAGAGGGTGTAATTAATCTAAATGGAGTAGGCGGAATAGGTGCTTATGTAGATAATGGTTCAACTTTCAACTTTAATTCATCAGGAATTATGAATTTTTATGGCGACGGAGTGGCACTGTTCGGAAATGCAGGAGCAATAATAAATGATAACGGCGGTGTTATTAATACAAATGGTTTCAATGTTGAACGTACTAGAATAGCAAACGGAACTATAAATATTGTGGCAAATACTAATATAGCAGATAATAATATATTAGGACACGTTGTTAATGGAGAAATGAACGTATTTTCAGGAGTCTCTGTTAATGCTGTAGGAGATAAAATTATCGGAATGTATGCAGAGGGCTTAAAAGGAGTAGGTGCATGGTTACATACATATGAAACTAATAACTTAGGTACTTTGGATTTCTCAAATGCTGTAAATTCAACAGCAATGTATCTTGATAATGCACGTGGAGATAATCAGGGAGTAATAAAGGCAGGAAGCGATTCACTAGGTATGTATGGTGTAAACAATGCTGAATTATATAATAATGCTAGTATTGAAGCAGGGAACAAAGCAGTAGGAATGTATGGTAAAAATGCAAAGATAGAAAATAATAACAGCATTGTAACTACTGATGATGAAGCGATCGCAATGTATGGAGTATCTTCAAATGTAGAAAATTTAGGAAATATAGACCTAAATAATAATTCTGCTGTAGGAATGTACGGGGAAAATTCAACATTAACAAATACTAATACATTAAATGTTGCAGGGGAAAAATCAATCGGAATGTACGGAGAAAATTCATCAAATGTAATAAATAATCAGGATATAGTTATCTCAAATACTTCTGATATTTCAAAAGCAAATTCAGGAATTTACAGCACAAGCAGTAATGCCGTAAATAATGGGAATATAACAGGCGGAGATAATACGATTGGCGTATATAATGCAGGGAACTTTGATAATTTCGGAAATATCACTTTAGGACAGGGAGCTGTCGGATTATATTCTGACGGCGGAACAGCAACAATACATACAGGTTCTAAAGTAGAAGCAGGAGAAGTGGCTCTATTGGTAAAGAATGGGGTGCTTACAAATAATACTTCTGATGTAAAAGGTAACTTTATCGGATATGCAGGAATGAACGGAAAGCTAATAAATAATGCCAATTTAACAGTAGAAGAAACAGGGTTTTATTCAAAAGCGGGAGAAATAGAAAATAACGGTATTATTACCGCTAATAACAATGAAGTTATATTCTTCTATTCTGATAATGCAAAAATAACTAACAATGCAGATATTACAGGTTTAGGAGTAGGTAATATAGGAGTTTACGGGGTAGATTCTGTAATAGATAATCTAGGGAATATAACAGTTACAGATTCAGAAATAAATTCAACAACAAACTCAAAGCTTAATAAATATGCTGTAGGAATATATGGAAAAAATTCACAGATTACAAATATAGGAAATATTACAGTAGGAGAAAATGCAATCGGGATTTATGCCAATAAAGGAAATGTAATTAATGCAGGAAATATCACGGCAAATAAAAATGATTCAGTAGGTATTTTCTTAGACAGAGCAAGTGCAACAAACAGCGGAGTTATAACAATGAACGGAGATAACTCAATCGGGATATATTTACAGGAAAATTCAAGCTTAACAAATACAGGAATAATTAATATAAATGGTAAAGATAGTACAGGAATTTATATGTACGATCAACATTCAGTAATAGTAAATAGCGGTACTATTAATCTGAATGTAGATAATTCTATAGGAATAATAACACCTGAAAATGTAGGATATACAGCAGGAAGTATAGTAACATCAGGAGCAGGAACAAGTGCAACAGGGGTATCGTCTATTAAATATTATGATAAACCTACAATAATAAATGCAGGGCAGATAAATGTAGCAGGAAACTTTGATACGACAGGTCTTGATATTATTGTGAAGCCTGACCCTAATAATATTTCACAGGTTGTAAATAAAACAGGGGATAGTGTAACACTACTTGCAAATTCAATAAATGTAGCGGGAAGTTTGACAGGAAACGGAAATATCTATATTGCTTCTGACTTCTCAAAAGGCACAAATTTCGAGACATACATATTAGAAGATGTTATAAACAGCGGTTCATTCAGCGGACTGGATTCAGGAGAAATAAAATTAGGTTCTAAATCTGTATCATGGGAAGCTGTTCCTGTGAAAAATGCAGATGGAACAACAGATATTTATATGAAAAAGATAGCTTACAGCACATTATCAGAAAAGCAATGGTTCAATGATTTTTCAAAAGCCTTAGATTCTAAATATTTAGGTGCTACAGGCAATTTATTAGGTCTGTACGATAAAATAGACAAGATAGAGAATGAAAATGATTTTAGGGGTATTTTTGGAAGTTTGGCAGGGAATATTTATGCCAATATGAACCAAAGAGAAAAAGACATTGCAGGAGTATTTGAAAACTCTCTATATCTATTACAGGGTTCAAAGAGTAATACTAAAGAAAATGTAAAAATAAATGTAATAGTAGGAAAAGGAACAACAAAAGGAGACACAGCAGGAGTAATTGACTATGATTATGAAACTGCGGGAGTAATGGCACTTAGGGAAATCGAGCGAACATATAAGCATAAGTTCGGTTATTCATTAGGGTACACGCATACAAACTTTAAGTTTGATGACGGAAATGACAGCGAAGAACTGGCAGATACATTTCAGTTAGGATTTCATAACAAATATAGATTTAATAATGATTATTTTGTTAAAACAGATGTTACAGGAAGAATCAGTTTATATAACATTGACAGAAATGTAGATTGGAAAGATGGAAATAAAAAATCAGAACTTAACGGGCATTATGAAACATATTCAATAACTGTAGATAATAAAGTACAGAGAGAATATGAAATTGACAGAAGTAATAGCATTATTCCATATGCAGGGCTGAAATTAGGATATTTAAACAGACCAACTTTTACAGAAAGAGGAACTGAAAGTTTAACTGTAAAAGGAAGTGATTTATGGGAAGTACAGCCGAATGTAGGAATTGAATTTAAAACATCAACAAAAGAATTAAATTCAGCAGGATTAAAAATAAAAGCAAGTGCTGATATATCTTATGGTTATGATCTGGTGGACAGCAACACAGAGAAAGCAAAATTAAGAGTAGCAGAAGATAATTATCATAAATTAGCAACACCGAGAAATACAGACGGAACATTAAAAACAAGAGCAGTAATTGGTGCAGAAATAGAGGATAGATACGGAATATTCTTAACAGGGGAGTATTTAACAGGAAACTCTGCAAAGAATGATTATAAACTAGGAATAACACTAAAAGCTGTATTTTAGGAGGTATTTAAATAATGAATATGATTATAGTATCAAATATATCTGTATGGGTAATTCTAATTATAACGATTTTTAAATTAAATAGAGATAGACGTAAATCAAATAGTAATATAGAAAAAATAAAAAAATTAATTGATGAAAATCATATTAAATTAGGCTGGTTTGACTTTAGGGAGGAAATAGAAAAAAAAAATATCTTATATTTAAAAAGTAAGAAAATTGAGATAACAGAATATATTAAAAATAGTGATCTTCCTCAAGAAACAAAAGACAATTTAAAAATAGAGTTAGACATATTTATAAAAAATTCAATTAGAAGAATTGAGGGTAAAACTCTAAAGGATGATAAAGAGATAAAATCTAAATTATATAATATTTTTATTGAGAATAAAATAGATAGTTTATTATTATATGATGATAATTACTTAGAGATGATAGAAGATGTTATTATAAAATCATCAAATAATTTTATCATTCACGGACGACAAAATGAAAATTAGGAGGTCATTCATGAAAAAAATCGCTTATTATGGAGAGGAAGCAAATTATTTTATTGTTGGCATTCATGAAAATAAAGATCAATTCATAGTGGAAGCCCAACAATTAGAAGACGGTAAAATAGAATCTGGTAATGTACATAAAGGTTATCTTTATGGGGAGATAGGCAATGAAGCCAGTTATTTTTCCAAAATAGAAAAACCGGAAAATATAAAAAAATATGGGAAACAATCAGAATGTTTTTATGTTGAAGAAGATGACATAGAAGAAGCAGAATAATAAATTTTCTCAAATAAAACAGTGGTATGTTCATGTAGAAAATTTTAAAAAAAATTATTTTAGGCTCTTATTCTTCCGATAAGAGTAAGAGCCTGAAAGGAGAAAATATGCTTATAATTTTAATAATATTAATCTGTGTGTATTTTGGATTTAAGTATGGATTTTCAGAAATTAAAACAGATTCAAAGAAGCAGGATAAATTGGAAAAAATACCTGTGAAAGAAGAGGATAAAGAAATTGATATTGACGAGAACATAATTATATATTCAAGTATTCTTTCTAATTCTCTTATAGATTCAACCCATGATTGTTCAGGTATGGATTCTCATTCTTGTGAATGTCATAGTATAGATTCCCATAATTGTGATTTATAAGGTTAACTATGGAAATGATTGGCTTTGTTGGTGGTAGGGTTATTTATTATGATTCTCTTAGAAATATTTTCTTTGTTTCAGGGAAAGGCAGATATTTTGAATTCAGTAATTTATGGGATTTAAGGGAATATATCAGAAAATCAAGAAGAAAATTTATTTTAACAACAAAAATGTTTAGTTTTAATGATCTTATGGAGAATAATCCCTTTAAGCCAGTTTAGCATATTCAGCCCACTTCGTGGCAAGCTATCAAGGTCAAGCACTTCGTGTTTACTTCGTAAAACCTTGACAGTCTGTCTATGCTTGTTTGCTGGTACGGGCTTTATTCAGAGAGAGAAAGGGTGATGTTCTATGCAATTTGTCGGTTATGTGAAAGGACAGTTTGAAACACCTATTTATGAATTTGAAGGATTTTATTATGTAGACAGGGGTTCTTATTATAAAAGTATTGGAAATATTTCTGCTCTTAATAAATATTTTAAAAATAGGAATATGAAAATATATAAACTTAGTTAGGAAAGGAGTTTTTTATATGAATATCTTTGACATGTCGGTATTTCTTCTTATATTTATTTTCTTAGGTTTTATGATGTTTTCCATGAAAATTTTATGGGAAAGAGAAAAAGAAGCTAGAATTGACAGGGAAGAAAAAATTGAAAGTATGTACAATGAAATTATGGGAAAAAATGAAAAATGAGGTGAAAAATGAAAAATAAAATAAAAAAATTAATAGGCGTTACTTCAATATTAGCTGTTTGCAGTAGTTTTTCTGTAGCTAGTAATATAAATAGCGATTATATGAATAAGTTTGAAGAAAATACTTTTTATTCGATATTAGGCGGCGGTGGTGGAGCTTCTGATTATTATCAGATGATGACTTATTATGAAATGATTACGCTAAATGCTAATCAATTAAAGCAATTTAACAATGATTTAGAGCAGATGAGATTGTATTTAGAACAAATAAAAAAATTACCCGAAGACTTAATGATTCAGGAATTAGCAAAGCATAATGACATGATAAAAGAACTCCTTGAAATTCAAAATACTACTAAAGATGTTCTTAAATCAGCAAGGGAATTTGAAACCTATTATAATGATGTCTATTCTGATGTTAAAAATGGAAATTACATTAATTTACTTGATAAATATGCTCTTAATCTTAATAATATTGCATATGAAGCAATGCGGACAAGTAATATGTCTGCCGAAGCTTCTAAAAATGCGGGAAAAAATGCTAAATATCTGTTAGAACAGACTAAGACAGCACAAAATCCCACTCAAGTATTAGAGGTATTAAGTAAATGGAACTCAAATTTATCATATCAGTTAAATTCTATATCTGAAATGATTAATAATTCAAATAGATTACAGATTTTGGAAAAGCAGAGGGAAGCAAGCGAAATTCAATTAACAAGACAGCAACAGGAAAAAGCAAAAAAGCTATTAGAGCAAAGATATCAGGAATTAAGAAAGAATTCTCAAAAGTCTAAAGGTGCTTGGTAATTATGGAAGATTTTAGTTTTAATGAAATTATAACCACAATAAAAACTACTCTTGATTATGGAGCGACACAAATAATTCTAGCGGTTCTTGTTCTAATGTCAATGTTAGCTGTTATTGATTTTGTTCTAACTACATTTAATAATATTGGGAGTTCAGAATCTGTAATAAAAGCTTTAATAAAAAGATTTTTAAAATATGCTTTTTTCTTCTATGTAACTAAAGACTTCTTAAACATTAGTAAATTATTATTTGATTTTTTTACCAATATGGGGTTAATATTTATTGATGATAACATTTTGCCGAGTGGCACATTTTCTTTAGATAGTATGACTGCTGTATTGTTAGAATCGGTTAAAACAGTTGCAGGGATTATTCAGGGTGGAGGATTTAAAAATGATATTTGGTTGCTATTTTACTTAATTACTTTGTTTATTGCATTTTTCTTAATTATTAGTCTTGTTGTAGCTATTGCAGTAAAAATTATTCAATTTTACATTGTATCGACTGTTTCGCTTGTACTATTTGCATTTAACTTATTTGAACCATTGGCGGATATAGGAGAAAAAGCAATAAGAGCAATTATTAATTCAGGAATACAGTTAACTTTAGCTATTGCACTGTCAGGA
Organism: Sebaldella sp. S0638; assembly: GCF_024158605.1. Lineage (NCBI taxonomy): Bacteria > Fusobacteriati > Fusobacteriota > Fusobacteriia > Fusobacteriales > Leptotrichiaceae > Sebaldella > Sebaldella sp. S0638. The sequence continues at coordinate 9,573 of NZ_JAMZGM010000054.1, forward strand.
ATAACAGTTCAGATTATGAATTCCAAAGTCCAACAGTTTAATTTAGATAAAATAAATAGCAATAATAATGATATTCTGGCTTTAGTATTATTTATTATGTTACTTGCTATTATGGCTCTATTAGTAGGTCAGGTTGATAATATATCTATGTTAATAAGTTCAGGACAAGGTGCAGGGTTTAGTTTGGCTCATGCAGGCTCACAAGTAACTAGAGGTATAGGAAATACAGCAAATGCTATTGTTAATACAGTTGCAATTGCAGCCGCAGGATCGGGATTAATAAAAGCAGGAGCAGAAACAGCAGGAAAAGAAGCGTTAAAGCAAACTGCAGAAAAAGCAGGGGAAGGAGGGTTAAAAGCAGTAGAGCAAGCTAAAAACAGCAGTATGCAAGCTTTAAAATCAAATTATGAAAAACATCATGTAGCTGAAAAACCTAATTTAGAAAAGAAATCAGACTTTGAAAAACACCATACTGTTGAGAGTTCAGACATAAAAAATAGACCAAATTTAGATACAATAGAACAGCAAAAAAAATCGTATCAGAATGAAACTGGTTTTGAAAAACATCATACACCTGAAAAAACTAATGCAGAAGACAAAACAAATAGTTATGAAAGACATCATGCCCCTGAAAGACCAAATCAAGAAGTAAATCAGAATGATACTCAAAAAACAGAAAAAGGAACTGTTAAGCCTGATATTAAAGAACAATCTAGGTGGCAGGAAGCTAAAGAAAATTATGATAACATCAAACATGGAACTTTTGGAAACGTGACAAGAGCAGGAACAAATACTTTAAACAAAGGAGTTTCTACGGTAACAGGCGGGGAAGCTAACGAAATACATGATAATAAAAAAAATAATGACAAAAAAGGAGAATAATTTTGAAAAAAATACTTGTATTATGCTTATTAACTCTTGTAATATCATGCGGTCAAAAAAACTATTCAAAAATGTCAATTGAAGAATTACAAAAAGAGGGTTTGAAATATCAGGAAAAATTTTTAAATAACTCTTTAAGTGAAAAGGAAAAGTTGGAAATTGAAAAAATAAGAATAATTTATCAAAAAAAAGAAGGATTTTTTCAAAAGAAAATAAATAAAGTAGACGTTGACATGAAAAAAGACTTTAAAAAAATGTCTATGGACGAATTGGACAGTTACATTGATAACATTGAAACTGAATTATATGAAAAAGGTAATATAAGTGAAACAAAAATGAAAAAAAGAGAGGAAGCAATGAAAGAACTGGAAGTAAAACAGAATGAGAGAACAAAACAGTTAATGGAAGAAAGAATCAAAAAAACAAAAGAAAATGCCAAAAATTCTAAAGGATTATTTTAAAAAAAGGAGTGTGGAACATGAGAAAAATAATATTTATTATGACTTTTTTATTAGGAATAGTAAGCTTTTCAGATAATTATTTTGAAGGATTCTGGAAGATTAATAAGCCATTTGAAGCTGAATTCTTACTGGAATATAAAGGAGTTGATACTAAACCGGTAAAACCTAAAGATGAATATAAGGTACATGTTAGAGAAAAAATAAGTGGAAAATGGGTGTATCACTATACAACATGGCTATTTGAAAAGGATGCTTATGGTATGACGTGTGGGTATCAAAATAATTCAGCATGTTTATCTTTTAATAGAAGTCCACAAGGTGCTTATGTAATGAATAAAACAGGAAAATATGATATTCAAAAAATGAATTCCCAAGAAATAGAAAATTTTAAAAAAGAACTTAAAACTAAGAAATGGATTCAATGGTAAGGCATTTTAAATTCCTTTTAATGCTTTTACTTTTTAGCTTTTTATTTGTAGGGTTTTCAAATCCTATTGATATAGAACAAAAAAGACAAGAAGTAGTACAAAATGCTATGAACATATATAACAGTGGTGCAAAATATGTATGGGGGGCTACAGGGCAAAACAATACCTATGACTGTTCAGGTTATACACAAGTTGTTATGAAACAGTCAGGATTAAATATTCCAAGAGTATCAAAAGAGCAGTCACAATATACAGAAAAAATATCAAAAGATCAGTTAAAACCCGGAGACTTAGTGTTTTTTAATAGGTCAAATGGAATAGGTCATGTAGGAATATATTTAGGAGACGGTAAAGTTTTACACAGTTCGGGTGGAAGTAAAAACACATCTTTAGCCACAGCAGGAAAAGGACCGATTATTTCAAATTTAGATAGTATGTCAGGTTTTGCGTGGGGTGCTTCGCTGAATAACATCATTTTAGAAAATGGATATACTGGTGTTAATGAAATTGCAGGAGATACTTCATTTTCTGAAATTATTGGATATAACAAAGACTTTACAAGAAATATTAGTTTTGATGAAATTGCAAGGGATTTTCAGGATATCATTGAAACTGGAATAAATATGTTAATGGGTATGCTTATACCATTTTTAACAGTGATATTTCTTATTGACTGTGCTTTTTTCGGAATAGTTTCATATTTGAATGAAACAGCAAATTTCATGAAAGAAATGATACTTAGATTTTTGAAATTTACTTTATTTATTTATTTCATTCAGGATTCGATTAATTTAATAAAGATGACTTATGATATGTTCGCAGAAATTGCCAAAACATTAAGCGGAGTTGAAAAACCCTCTGTTGACGGTCTTATAGATGTTTTTATAGCAAATGCTAAAAGTGTACTTGATTCACTAATGGATTTCAATTTAACACTAAATGCAATATTTAACCCAACAGGAACAGCTATTTATTTTTTATTCTTGCTGATTATATTAATTGCTATGGCTGTAGCTTATTTACAGTTATGTTATGAGATATTTTCAGCTACAATAATTTTTTACTTGGCAGTTGGTATGAGTTTTGGATTATTTCCGTTGAAAGCAGGAAAAATAACTGAAAAATATGGAACCAATCCTATAAGTACAGCATTTGCCTGCGGTTTAAAGTTGATAATTACTTTAATAATGGTAGGTGTAGCTAACGGACTGCTTGACAAAGCTGTATTAAAGGCAGAAGCAGTCAAAGGAATGGACTATATGCAGTTATTATGGATTCTTGGTTATACTTTAGTTGTTTGCTTTTTAGTAAAAAATATCAATAATATGTTTGCACAATTTAGATAAAAAAATGAAAGGAGAGAAAGCATTGAAAGAATTATTTATAAATAAAGAAAATAGAAGAATATCAAATATAATATCATTTTTTTTCTTTGCTTTTTCCTTTCTCTTTGTAATTTTTGTTAATGTTTTGGTTGCAAATACTCAACCCTCTGTACCTATAGGACTATATATTAAAACAGGAAATAAAAATCTAAAGAAAGGCGATATTGTGGTTTTCAGGCTAGATGAGAAATATAATAAATTTTATAATTCTAAAAATAACTTACAGCCAATGAAGACTATACAAGCCACATCAGATGACATTGTTTTCATCAAGAATAATCAAATTTATGTAAATAATGAGAGTTTTGGAGAAATCCTGCCTATAGGAGTAAAAGCTGATTCTTTAAAAATAAAAAAAGACTGTTTTTTCTTGTTATCCAAAAAGAAAAACAGTTTTGACAGCAGATACTACGGTCAAGTATGCAAAAAAGATATTTATTATAAAACAAAGTTACTTTATGAATGGAAAGGGAGCATTTATGCACGATAAGAGAACACCTTATATAAAAGGTGCAATGTTTGAAAAAGCAGACTTAATGCTGATAGATAGTGCTACTTTATTAGGATTTCTAATTAATTTAAAACAATTTAACAATAGCATATTATCTAGTTTTAGAGATGTCGGGAAAAAATATATAGAAGCAGAGAAAGAAGTTAAGAAAAAAATAACTTATAAACAGGCAAAAACAGAGGAAGAAAAAAAGCTAAAAAAGGAAAAAAGAAGTAGAAGAGAAAGGGAATTATTGAATTTATCAGGACTTTTAAGATTAGCAGAAATATTTGATTATGATAATGAATTATTATTGGGATATTTACTGCAATTTAAAAAGATAACCCCTGAAAATAAAAAAATATGTAATGAACAAGGGATTTTATTTTTTGAACAGCACAAAATGCAAAAAGAATATAAAAAATTAGAAGCAGAAAGAAAAAAAAGAAAGCAGGAAAAGGAAGAGGAAAACCAAAGGAAAAGAGAACAGATAAGGGTTGCAGAATATCAAACAGAAGAAGAAGAAAAAATTTATAAAAGAAATACTGTAATAAGATAAAATTAACTAATTTTATGAGAGCCTTAAATATAAAGGACATTTAAGGTTCTCTCTGTAAGGAGAAAAAATGCTGAAAATATTAACAATACTAATTTTATTAAGTTTTCAAATATATTCAGGAGAACAAGAGATAAAGGCATATATGAAGCAACAAAATAGTAAACTGGATAATAAAACAGCAGATAGAATATATAAAAATGTTATTTATTATTCAAAACAATACAATGTTGACCCTGTTTTAGTATTTTCTGTTATGAAGACAGAAAGCCATTTTAGACATTCAACATTGAGTTCAGCGGGGGCTAGAGGTTTAATGCAACTCATGCCTTTTAACTTTAAAGAGTTTGATGTTGATAATTCAATTGAGGGAAATATTAAGGGTGGAGTAATGCACCTAAAAAGAGATTATGAAAGGACAAAGAATATAACAAAAACTTTAGTTTGTTACAACGCAGGTTGCGGAAGATTAAAAAATAATGAGTGGCATAAAATTAAGGAAACAACCGATTATATAACAAAAATAAACAATGTTTATCCTGAAATAAAAAAACTTTATTATACAAATTTAAAAGTCGTAGATAAAACGATAGTAGTAGACGAAGATTTTATTGATGAAGTAGAGGAAACAGAAGAACCAAGAAAATTAACTAAGCAAGAAAAATTTCAAAGAAATAGAATAGGATTTAAAAGAAATGTAATGAATGAAAGTGAGGAAAAAAATGATAGGAATTTTAAAAGATGATATTTTTGAATTCCCCCAAATAATAACAACGATAATTTTATTAATTCCATTAATTATGATGATTTATGGACTTATTCAACTGTTCCATATTTTTATTAGGCTTTTATATTTAATAATAAAAGAACTGATTTTTTTAAGTTTAGTGTACTTAGAAAAAAGAATATATAAAGGAGCAAAATTTTTAAGTAAAAAAAATAAAACTATATATAAATTAATTGGTCTTCGATCAGAAGAAAAAGTTAAAATATACACCTTAGAATCTATGCAGACAGGGAAGATACAAGAAATATTGCAAGGAGAATTTAAAGAATATTTTAAAATATATAGGAGTAGAAATGAAAAAAATTAAAATAATAATCATATTTTTATTATTATCATTGAGTTTATTTTCAAGTGGGGAAATATCTTTTAGAAAGCAAAGAGAGAAAGTTTTAAAAGAACAGCAGGAAGAAGATAAGGGAGAGCAAAAACAGGTAAAAAGAGAGAAAATTACGACTACAAATAAAGAAAAATCAATAAGACAGGCAATTTTAGAAACAGCTTTCTCAAAAATGGGAACACCTTACATTTACGGAGCGAATGGTAACGGTGCATATGATTGTTCAAGTTATGTGCAATTTGTTTATAAAAAATCAATAAATGTAAATTTACCGAGAGTATCATATCAACAGGCAGAATCAGGTAAAAAAGTAAAAGTTAATCAGTTGAAAGCAGGAGATTTAGTGGCTTTTGATACATTAAATAAAGGTCGTATATCTCATATAGGTATTTACATTGGCGATAATCAGTTTATACATGCTTCATCAGGATATAAAAAAGTAGTAGTTTCACAGCTTGAGGGATATTATGCAGATAAATTTAAGTATGGAGTAAAAATTTTATGATTGATATAAAAATAAAATATACAAAAGAATTAGAACCATATTCTTTTAACCGTGCAAAAGAAAAATATGTTAATGGAGAAATAAAAGAAAAAAAAAATAAAGAACATACTCAAATATGGGTAGAAGAAATTTTATTTAGTAAGTTTGATGAAATTGTAGAAATATCAAAAGAAATATTTGAAAATACATATGGTGTTTTTTTTGATGATTACCAAAAAAAAATAAATTATATAAAAATAATAATAGCAAATGAAAAAATATTGGAAGATTCAGAGGAATATAAGATATTTACTGAAAAAATAATGGGCTTATTACAATCATCAGAACAAGAAACGGCACAATTAATGGAAAATGGAACAGAGGAAACTAATTTAAGTGATGAAATAGATATAAATCAAGCAATAGCACAAAATAAAAATGATGTTGAGGATAATATAAATAAAAAAACGGTAGAATTAGAAAAAGCCGAAAAACAGGCTGAAAGAGAAGAGAGAATAAAAAAAGCTAATAAAGAATGGGAAAATATCTCAGAATTAGAACCAGAGGACAGGCTAAAAGAAATACCGATACTTATAAAACCTGAATCTGCAAAAGAATTATCAGAAAATAAAGAAATAATAGAAAATATAAAAATAGAATTAGAAGTTTTGGAGAGATACCAATATAAATTATCTAATAATTCGCACATAATGGCTCTTATTTTTATCATAAATAAGAAACAGGGTATTACGGAACTTGAAAACGGGAAAATACTCTTAAAAGTGTCAAAAAATCATTTTTATAGAATATATAATAAATTTCAGGATTTAACAAAAGCGGATATTAGTTTAAAAACTTCTCTTATTTCTTATTTTCACTTAGATGAAAGCGAGAATTTAAAAAGAAAAGAAGAAATAATAAATATGGGTAATGTAAATAATGTAGAGGACTTTTACAAATTACAGTTAAAAATAATAAAAACTAAAATAGCTTGCTTGGATTACTTCTTTTCTTTAACAGATAATAAAAACAAAGAGATAGTCAAATTCAAAGAAATACGATGCAAAGAAAAAAAGAAAATTTTCTCAAAAAGAAAATCAAATCAGGCGAATATTTATTATCAGTTGGTAATACTGAAAAAACAGATAGAACGTGTTTTTGAATGGGATTTACTGGGAATAAATAATTTAGAGTTAGGAGAAAAGAAATGAATTACTTATTTACAGGGATTTATTTTTTATCAATAGTTCCAATGATAATATATTTTTTTCAAAAATATAAAAAGCAGTTAGGAGAGGAAGAATACAACAAAAAACTAACAATTATATTAGTAATCACAACGTTTTTAGGTATTTATATATTTAAAAAGACAGAAGTAATGACTATAAAGAAATTTTTTACAATAATAAGATATAGTTTTTTATTTTTAGGGTTATCAGCGGTAGTGCATACAAAATATAATGAAAATAAAGACAATATTGATAAATTAATAGAAAAGTATTATTTAATAACAATAGTTCCTGCATTGATAGGAACAACATTAATAGGGCTAATAATAAAATAAGCCAAGCTTGCAACAGCTTAGCTTTAAAACTAACTAATTTTAATAACAGATTGTAACATATAAAAATGTAAAAAACAAGAAAAGGGATTATATGTTCTGTACTAAACTCGTACAGTCAATCGAAAAATATTTTAAATAAAATTTTTTCCGATTAAATTAATAACTATAAGGAGAAAATATGACATATGACACACCTCTTGATAGTTCAAAAACTTAATGAAAGTATAAAAGGAGAAAGAATGTTAGATAAAAAAGATGAAAATTTAGAATATGATATTGCAAACTTTAACAGCCATTATAAGGGGGCTGATTCAGTAGAAACATTTATTATACATTATAAAACACACATGAATAAAGCTACCTCTACAGTTATATTTTATTTAAAAGAAATAATGAAACATTGTGATATAAAATCAGAAGAAAAAACAGTAATATCTGAAATTATCAAAAAAGAAGAAAAACAGTTAGAGCAAGAAGATAATTTCCTAAATAAAATTTTAAACAAATATTGCAAAAAAATAGAGAATGTAAAAATTATAGAAAACCTAAATATAAAAAAGCAAAAAGACTGTGAAAAATACAGTAATAACATGGAACTTTTTCCTGATTATTATTATTTATTAGAAGAAAAAATACATATATCAGATATGAAAGAACATAGCGAAAAATATAAAAATAAAATAATTTTTTTTAAAGAGCAAAAAAAGTTTATTGAAAATTCAAAGTTATCAGATCAGCTAAAAAATATAATATTAAAAAAGTATAATTTTGAATTTGATGTATTTTATTAAAGCTAAAAGGAGAAAAAATGAAACTAATAATAGCAGAAAAACCTGATTTAGCAAGGGCAATTTTAACAGCAATTGAGGGCAATGAAGTAAGTAAAAACGGCTACACAGAAAAGGGAGACTATATAGTAACATGGGCTTTCGGTCATATGTTACAGTTAAAAGACCCCGAAGACTATGACATCAAGTATAAAAAATGGTCTATTGAACCATTACCGCTATATTTTGAAAATTGGGAACACAAAATATCCAGTGAGGAAAAAGACAAAGGTAAAGCTGAACAATTAAAGATTATAGAGGGTTTGTTAAATAGATGTGATGAAGTTATACACGCTGGCGACCCGGATTCGGAAGGTCAGTATTTAATAGATGAAATACTACAGTTTTATAACAATAAAAAGCCTGTGAAGCGTATTTTAATAAATGATAATAATACAGAATATATAAAAAAAGCATTTACTAAATTAGAAGATAATCAGAAATATATTTCACTGGGAGAAAGTGCCTATGCAAGAAGTGTAGCAGATATGTTATTAGGAATAAATGCAACAAGACTTTATACTTGCCTAAATAGTAATGGAGAATTATTATCCGTAGGTCGAGTTCAAACCCCGACTGTGGGACTTGTAGTAAACAGAGATTATGCAATTGAAAACCATGTAAAGGAAAAATATTACGAATTATCAATTACAGCTAATAACAGAGATAAAACCAATAATATAGTATTTACGTATCAAAAAACAAAAGATACACCAGTAAATGAAGATAAACTCATAACAGATATTACCTTTTTAGAGAATATCAAAAATGAAATAAAAGATACTACACTTTATGATGTAAAAGTATCATCTAAAATAAAAAATGAAAATGCTCCTTTGCCTTTTAACCTAGCAAAATTACAGGCATATTGCAGTCAAAAATATGGATATTCAGCACAGCAGACACAGGATATAACGCAATCATTGAGGGAAAAACACAAAGCAATAACTTATAACCGATCAGACAGTCAGTATTTGAATGAAGACCATTTTTTAGAAGCACCTGAAAAATTACAGGTAATATTCAAAAATTTAAATATAACTGTAGATAGAATAGATACAACCAAGAAATCAAAATGTTTTGATAATTCCAAAGTAACAGCCCACCATGCAATAATCCCAACAAAGGCAGAAATAGATATATCAAAGTTTAGTAAGGAAGAATTAAATGTTTACGAAGCAATAGCAGATTTTTATATTATTCAATTTCTACCGCCACAGGTAATTAAGGAAAAAACAGGAGAATTCAAAGTAAAAGAATATGAATTCAAAGCAACGGGCAGAAAAATAATAGATTTAGGGTATAAAAAGTATTTAAATAATACACCTGATGAGGAAGAAGAAAAAGAGCAAGAGGGAAATTCAGGAATATCAGATTTTGAAGACGGGAACTATGAATTTATAAATTTTATGACAAATATAGTAGATAAAGAAACAAAGCCATTAAAGGCATATACAGAAAGTACATTGTTAATGGATATGACAAGAGTGTCAAAATATATAGTAGACCCTGAAATAAAAGAAATCCTGCTAAGAAAAGATGAGGGGAAAAAAGGAGAAAATGGAAGCATAGGAACACCTGCCACAAGAGCAAGCATAATAGAAAAACTGTTTGAAATAGGATATATAACAAGGGTAGGAAAGACCATAAAGGCTACCAAAAAAGGAAAAGAATTTTATAATAGTCTACCTAGTGTACTACAAACAGCAGATATGACAGCATTATGGTGGACGATACAGGAAGAAATAATTGAGAATACAAAAACAGCAGATGACCTAATATTAAGTGTACTGGAAACAGTAAAAGCAGTATTAACAGCGAGTAGAAAAAATATTTTAAAGTCTGGCAATGAAAAATGTCCAAACTGTGAAACAGGATATGTAATACCGAAGATTCATAGAAAATATGGTGCTTATTGGTCTTGCATAGATTGTAATAAAAATTATCCTGATAAAGGCGGAAAACCAGATTTTACAGAAAGAAAGCCTGCGGAAAAATCAGAATTAAAATGTCCTAAAGACGGCGGTATTTTATATAAAAACACAGGAATACACGGCGATTATTGGCGATGTGGGAGTTGTAAAGAAACTTACAAGGATAAAGACGGAACACCTGAATTAGTAAAAAAGGAAAATAAGAAATCAGGTCATAAATGTGGTTGTGGTGCTGACTTAATAGAAAGAGTAAACGGTACAACAGGTAAAATATGGTATGGTTGTTCAAAATATCCCAAATGTAAAAGGACTTATTACCCACAAGATAATGGAACTATAAAAGAATCAGTGAAGAAATAAAACTGTTCCGTACTAAACCCGTACGGCTAATCACAAACAATTTTTTGCAAAAATTCTTTATGATTTAAATAAAAAATGCCCTAAAGAGGGCGAGGAATGATCTTAATGTACCAATCTTGTGATAATCAAAAAAAGAATGATTATCAAAGTAAATCGTAGCATTTCATTCCTCCAAATTGTAGTATTACGGTCTGTGAAACCGCTATTTATTATAACAAATATAAAATAAAAAAACTAGGTAAATACCTAGCTCTTTTCACAGTTTTTTTATACTACAATTTGTTTTCAAATATATTATACCACAACAAAATAAAAAATCAAGTTTTTAGAGAAATCTATTGAGACAACTCATACGGGATTGTTGGAAGTCAATATTTATGGAAATTTCGTTTTGTCTCAATAGAGTGTACTCTAAATGGACGTTACAAAGGAGCAAATATGGATATAAAATTTACAAAGTCATCACAATTTGCAAATGAATTTGAAAATTTCAAAGAAAGAAAAATCAACATTTACAAAGCCATTCACAAGACTATAAAAAAGATAGTTGAAATAGATATAGAAGATCATATCCAATCTTTTGATAGTTTAATGATAGTGGAAATATATGTAGAAATTTACAAAGAAGTGATCTATGTGCTGTATACGGCTAAAAAAATTGATGAAAATAAGATAAATATTTACCTTGAAAGGTTTGGAAGTAAACGGGAGTATAAGAATAGCTTTGAAGTAATAGAAAAAATGCAAAAGTAACTATGAAAGATAGAAAAGTAATAACAGTAAACGCATTTACTACAATTAAATATCTTCATATCAGAGACAACGAGCCTTGCCGAAACTAGCAGACATACAGGCGGTTGAAAAAATAAATAAGTCGGCGGAATCCTACCGTAAGTGGCAGATAAATAATGTAATCAGAGGGGGTTGTGGCTAGCAACGTAAAAAAATTAAGTGGTTATTAAATCCTAGAAATAGGGTTTAAGGTTCTTTGTTGCCTGCGGTTAGAGAGATAATTTAACTGTGGGGGAGGACTTAAACGAAGCTGAAAAGCGATTCTGTGGGCAAAGAAGCAGAAAAAAGTTTAAGACTTGCGACCGATTCCCCGAAATGATGGGAAAACGTCAAAATATTCTTCTGTTAAAACGCAGGAGGATAACTAGGCTTCCCTCAAACCCCTCATTCAAAGAAAATGACAAATTTTGTCAGGATTGTCAAGAGAAAAAATGTAATAAAAGACTATGGAAATAAAAAAACATGTTGATTAACTGGAAGTGTAGATATTTTTTATTGTTAAATATATCATGATGTGATAAAATAAGGACAAATAAAAAAATATCTTAGCGGTAACTAAGATATCTTGAAATTAAAAATTGTTGTCACGCAATTTTTTATTATAAATATTTCATATATTTATTTGTATGAAATTATTATATATCAAAAATGAATTATAGTCAAGCCCAAAAAAAGGCTTTAAAAATATATATTATTTATTCATTTTTCTTCGAGGTATCCAGTTGTCAATAATTGGATTTTTTTATTTTCCTAAATAAAGAAACAGGCAGGAGGAAAAATGAGACATATAGATTACTTCAAAGAAACTCTTTATAAAACGTCAAAAGGTTTTGTTTCAATAGCCTTTGCAGATGAAAAGACATGGACAGAATACATATACAGGATAAAAGAGTTTAGTACACAGATGACTTTATTTGAAAATAATGAAAGCCTAAATATATATAGTAGTGTAAATACATTCTATCAACCTAAGCGGAATTTTGAAAACCTGTATAATTTAAATTCATTATTCTGTGATATAGATTGTGTAAATCACGACATATCAATAAAGCATGCATATAAAGAATTATGGAAATTATGGGATAATGGAGTTATACCAGAGCCTAGTCTTGTAATAAATTCAGGTAGAGGATTACACGTGTACTGGCATTTAGATAATTGCTTTGCAAGTACCAAAAATAATATATCTTTTGTACCAACATATCAAGCATTATTAAATAGATTCGCTCAAAAACTAGCCTATTTAGGAGCTGATTTTAAAGCTTCTGAACCGTCAAGGGTGTTAGGGGTACCTGACACATTTAATATTAAGTCTAACACCCAAAGAAAGATAATAAAGCCTATGCTTGATCTAGTAGAAAGAGGTGTTTTACATCAGGAAGATATCAGATATAAAATAATAGAACTGGCAAATGTTTATCTTGAAAAACGTGAGTACAGAGAAAAAAGTGTAACTCACGAAAGAAGAAAATTAAAATTTAACGAATTAACACTTGCATTTTCAAGAATGGAAGATTATAAAAGTTTAATAAATATAAGGAATAAAGCAAGAATAAATGAGGGTTACCGCAATCAACTATTATATAATTACGGATTAGAAAATATAGATTATACCAAAACCAAGTCAAACCTTAATGAAAGTTTAATCGAAATAAATGGCTTATTCAGAAAACCATTGCATAAAAGAGAAGTAATAGGGGTAATAAAAAGTTTAGAGAAGTCAAAATTTAAGAAGATAAGGAATCAGACAATAATAGAGCAGTTAGAGATATCAACACAAGAACAGCAGATAATGAAAACATTGATAGAAAGAGAGATAAAAGTATCAAGATATGTAGCAAAAAAGAAACAGGCTATAAGAAATGAGAATGGGCTAACCAAAAGGCAACAGAGTAAAGAAGATAATATTTACCTTATTTTGGATAGTTATTATATTCAAAACCTTACTAGAAAGAAAATAGCAGGAAACTTGAAAATTTCATTAAGAACTGTTGATGATTATTTAGATAATATAATTGGAATAGAAGAAAAAATATTGTTCTTATTAGAAAAAAAGCTTAAATATAGAGAGATAGAGACAATTTTATCTATATCACAAAAAACAATTGCAAAAGTAAAAAAACAATATGAGGAAAGCAAAAAATAAAACAATAAACCCAGTGATTATAGGCTGTGCAGAAGAAAAAAAACAAAAAAACACTGTTGAAAAGGTGTCTTGTACAATAAATTAATAGCAGATTTTCATATTTCTTATGAGGAGGTTTCTATGAATAATATTCATTCTGATAAATCTTATGTGTTTAAAGTTAGTTTTGTCGAGGGTGTCTGGCGAAAAATTCAAATCCCGTCAGAATTTTCTCTTGATGCTTTACATTTAGCTATCATCAAGTCTTATAATTTTGAAGATGACCATTTATATGCTTTTTTTATGGATAATGTCTTATGGTCGTTAGAAAAAGTATTTTGGTCACCTTTTTCAGAAAGTTCTCCAAGTGCTGATAGTATAAAATTATCTTCGTTTGCTTTTAAAAAGGGAGATAGCTTTCTGTATCTCTTTGATTTTGGAGATGAATGGGTTTTTGATGTAACTTTTGTAAAAGAAGTTATCTGCGGAGGGCAAGAGATATCAATTTTAGGAAGTCGTGGTAAATCTCCAGAACAATATTCAAATTATGAGGAAGATTTTTATTGAAATTTTAGTTATGCTAATGTTTTAAAGAAATACACAAGAATTTAAGCTTTTGTGTATTTTTTTTATTTAAATAGAAATTTCCACTGAATACGACCTTCATATTTCGATTTTAAGAAACTTTTCTGTATGTGAGCAACAAAAACATGATTTAATTTTAAAAACATCTAAAATCGAAGATATAAGCTTATTTTGATATTTATGTAAAAATGAGAAAAAGTAGTGGTATATTTAAACACCTATAATTAATTAAATGAATAATTATCTTTGGAACGTCCAGATATTTTGAACGTTAAAGCTTAAAGCTAATTTTTTCAATGATTACAGGAGTTGCTGTGTTTTTTTCAAGAAAATGGATCAAAATCCTCTTGGGATAGTTCCATAATTTATGTCCTTTTTCCCAAATTGTAATTTTTTATCAATAAAACATACATTTAGAGGAGTTTAAATACTGTCTTTGAATATATGTGCGTTTCATAGTAAAAAAACTATTACTTTAATTTATGGATATACTCCTTTATTTCTATAATTCCGTTTCGTTGTTCTAATAACCCCGATCCCCAAAAAACAAAAAAATTGATTTTTTAATCAAAAAATCTTGATTTTGTACACGTACTATGATATAATATTTTTAGATTAAATATAATAGAGGTGATAAATAAAAAGAAAGTACTAATTTAATAATACTTTCTTAAAGTGTATAAATACTAATAGATGAGTTTATTATACGCTTTAAGGAGAATAAAATCAAATATTATTTTCCTTACTTATACATAGGAGGAAAAATGGAAAAAAAGATAATCGTAAAAAAAAGAAAATTGCAATATAGGCAACCTAATTCAAAACGTGGAGGTCAGTATTCTTTATCATTTCCATTAGATTTAATTGAGGATATGGAAATAAATGCTGAAGACAGAAATATTGAAATTATATATAATCCTATATTGAAAGAAATAAAAATAAAAAAAGATAATAACAAGGAGTGATCTTATGAAAATTTTGAGTTTTGTTAATCCAAAAGGGGGAGCTGCTAAGACAGTTTCGGCAATTACTTTTGCATATGCTTTAGTAAAAAGAGGAAAAAAAGTTTTATTAATAGATAGTGACCCTAGAAGTTCAATACAAGTTCATTTAAAAATAAACAATGAAAATAATTTAATAAAGCTTATTATGAAACAGTATAATGATGTTATAGTGACTGATTTTGAAAATTATATAACCCCCAAAAATGGGTTGGACATAATAATATCATCAGAAGAATTAATAAATTTAAATAATTATTTTATTTTAGAAAAAAAAGATAATCAAGCAATATATAGTTGTATAGAAAATTTATTGTATTTATTTGAAGATTACGATTATGTAATTTTTGATACAGAGGGGACTGTAAATGATTTTAATTCAGCAATATTGAATTGTACAGATTATATTTTTACACCTTCCAGAGCTTCTAATGTTGATTTAAAAGGTGTTATTGATTTGTTAGATACATACGATATAGCTAAAAAGAAAAATAAAAAATTAGAGATTAGAAAAATTTTTCTAGTATGTGTAAAAGAAAGGACAAAGGCATATAAGGAAGCGAAAGAAGATTTTGAGAATTATTTCTTTGATAAACCACAATATAATTATACAGAATCAAATATTAGAGATGACCAAAATATAGTAAATGCTATGAATAATGGATTAGACATAATAAATTTTAAAAATTCATCAAATGCTTCAATTGATTATAGAAATTTAGCAGATGAATTTTTGGAAGAAGAATTAGAAAGAGAGGTTTAAAATGAGTGTATTTGATATGCGAAAAGAAAAAAAAGAGAAAGTAATACCAATCGAAGAAGTAAAAGAACAAACTTACTTTAATTTTCGAGATTATGATATAGAAGAAAATATTGCAGAGAAAATAATAAAAAAAGAGGATTCAATAAGAAATAATTTAACACAGTTAGACAGAAATACTAGAGAGTTATCAAAAAGTTTATATGAAATTCAACAGCTTTTAGTTAATAATAAAAAAGGTGGATTCAGAGCATATTTAGAATATGTAAATATATCAAAAGATACTGCCTATAGATTTATAGATAAATGGAATCTTTTTTTAGAAACAAAGCAAGCTAAAGTTTTTGAATTACCACATAATACTGTAAAAAACTTAAAAAAGGAAGTACAGGAATTAAAGAAAGACAATGAGCATGAAAAGATAGTTGAAATTGTTGAAATATTAGAATCGGAAAATATTGAGGAAAAATTGAAAGAGTATAAGGAGACAAAAGAAGAAAGTAATATAACAGTAATTGAAAGTTCAGAAGAAATAGAAAAAAGAATAAAAAAAATTGATAAAGAAATAGTGAAGTTAACAGAAAGAATAACAAAGCTTGAAATAGAAAAAACTACTCTTGAAAAAAAGTTGTAAATTAGGTGTCGCAACTTGCGACACTTAGAATTATTCCAAAATAATATTTTTTATCACAAAATTTAGGTTGTAATCTAATTATTTTATAAAGGAGAGAAATTAAAATGTTTAGAAAAAAAGATGATTTAGAAGAATATTACAAAGAAAGAAAAAAAGAGAAAAAATATGATAAATATGAAATAGAATTAGAAAGAAAAGTTTTAGGCAAAGAAAATCATCAAATTTTTCAAAAATTTCTAGGGATAATTATAGGAGTTGCAGGAATAGCATTTATTATATCTATTCTAATAAAGCAATCATTCATCATTAGAATAATGGATAATCCGATATTAACAGTTGTAAGTGGATTTATTATTCCTGTAATATTCTTTATTATTGCTTTCTTTTTAGAATCTACTGGAAATGAAAATAAAAAAACAGATGAAAAATAAAAAAAGAATGGAGAGAGGTTATGGAAAAAAAAGATATTAAATACAAAGTATTAAGACTTCTTAACCTCATCATGTTAATTATATTTATAATAGTGATTATATTTTATGATAGTGAATTAGATAAATACCATAAAATATTTTGGATAGCTCCTGTATTAACAGCAGTTTTATTAATAATTGATGACATGATTAAGGATATAGAAAATAAAAACAAAACTTTAGTAAAACTGGAACATTTAATTTTTTTTATACAATGGATTCTATTAAGTTCAATGTTAATAATTACATTATTTTTAGATTTTAGCATAATTAGTAAAATAACTTCATTAATATGTATTTTAGCACTTATTTATGTAGCTTATAAAAGATATATGGGAAAAAACGAAGAAGACATTTGAAAGAAAGGAATAATTTATGCAAATTCTATTTATAATATCAATAGGAACATTACAAGTTATTTTCTGTATTTATCTGTATGTGATGTTCAAAAAAAGAAAAGAAATATTTCTAAATATGGAGAGGGTGGAACGGGAAGCACGAAAAAGACATAAAGATTTTTTAGAAGAAAATAGAAATATAGATGAGGAATATGAAAAAGCAAAAAAACTATTTGATGAGGAAGCCAAAAGATTGAAGAATGAAATTAATAGTTCAGATGGAAGCGTAAAAAGTAGTTTAGAATTGACACTAAAAAATTTAGAAAGAAGACGTGCTAAAATTTTCGAAAATTATTTATCAAGTAATTTGAATAGCTTGGAAGAATTGAAATAAATAATTTTTGCACATTAGAGAAAATGTGTGACTAAATTAGAGAATTTTAAGGAATGGAAATGAGGTAAAAATGAAAAAACAGAGTTGGTTTCAAATGGTAGTAGATGTGAAGAAAGACAAAGAAGCACAAATGATTTATAAATATTCATGCTCAAAAGAGAGAGTACAAATTATGATGTCTATAATAATATTCATTTTTTTCTTAGAATTCATTGCAAACCAAATGCTTAATTTCAATTTTAATATAACTTTCAATTTAATAATTATTTCGATTATATTTGTTTGTTATATTTTTAAAAAAATTAATAAAAAAAGACTTGTTTTAAATATACATATAAATAATATTATTTTTACAATTATAACAATATTAGTTGTATTAAGCTTTATTATTCAGTATTCTCAAAAAATAAACAAAGAAATAAAAAATGACTATTTAATAGAAAAACTAGAAAGAAAGAAGATTAATGAAGAATGGCGAGCTAAAGGGTATAAATGTATTGAAAAACAACTCTTTTATGAAACTGAAACAAAAAATGTAGTTCCTTTAAATAAAGAATGTGATTTTTGATAAAATGAAAGGAGAGAATATTTAATGTTTTTGATTTATTTTTTAAATTATTTATTTGCTTTCTGCATTTCAGGTCTTATTGTTTGCGGTATATATAATATTTTTTATGAAATTTTAGAGATAAAAAATAATGTAATTAGATTTTTATTGTTACCAATATTATTAATTTTTACACTTTGGATTGGATATTATATTCCTAATATTTTTATTACGTTGAAAACTAAAACAGAATATCAACAAAATTTGATATGGGAAAAAAAAGGATATCAGTGTATTGAAGGAAATTTATTTCTTAAAGAGAATGAATATATTGATTTAAAAAAAAGTTGTGATTTTAATATTGAAAAAGGAATTATAGATTATATGTATGATATTATAAATAAAAGAAAAAAATAGTTTCGGGTTTATTTTAAAAGATAAAAAAATTGAAAGGAGTGTTTCTATGAATGATTTTAAAATAATAGATAAAAGAAATAAAGATTTAATTCAGAAAATAAATTATAAAGAAAATAAAGATGGTTTAAGAGGCATTTTATTTGCAAGTTCTTACTTATTTTTTTTCTTTATATATGCAACTATTGATATATTAAATATGAATAGTAATAAAGATATTATCGAATTTTTATTTTTCTTGATTATAAATTCTGCCTTATTATCCTTATTAACTGTACTCTTTGTTGTTGTAATTCCTTTTGTTTTACTTTATTTAGGTAGCCATTTGTTCTGCTATACTAAAGTTGAAACAGTAAGTGATAGTTTGATAAAATCAAATTATTAAAGGAGCTGTTTGAAAATGTCTAAAAAAATAAAATATGATCAGGAATTAAAAATCCATATCATAAGACTGCACTTAGAAGAAGGCAGAACAATAAAGAGTTTAACAGAAGAATATAAACTGGGAAAAGGTACCATAAGGTACTGGCTACATCATAGAAGCAAAGAATGCCAAACAAATACAGAAATAAAAAATGAAAATGATTCATATAG
>NZ_JAMZGM010000055.1 GCF_024158605.1 Sebaldella sp. S0638
TTCATAATAAAGTCCTCCTGTTTTTAGTTTATCATAAAAAGATTTTTTTATTTACAGACTTTTTATCACAGGCTCTTAAAATAGCTGGTACACTTTTCGACCGGATGAGTGGTACACTTTTCAATTGACAAATACATTATTACAAATTTCTATAAATTTACAATCTTTTACTGATAATTTTTCTTTGATCTTATATTAAATAAAATGTTATTTTGCAAGTATATCATACTTTATATTAACTTAAAAATTATTTTTTATTCTAACAGACTAATGTGAACTGTATGTGAAGTTTTAAATTACAAAGCATTACAAATATAATAAGATAATATACTCAAATATTTTATTTTACCGGATAACCATATGTAAATATCTTTTTTAATCTTAATAAAATTATAAGACTACCCCTTTTCTGTGAATACACAAAATTTATTAACAACAAAAAAAGAGGCAGATAAACTCTCCTCTATTTTTATAGTTATTTAAAAACATTAATATATAGCTGTCAGCTTCTTATCCAAAGCATCTGAAATAAATATTGTCGCTACTTCCAGTATTTTACTTTTAATCTCTTCATCAGAAGGATTTTTAATAAATTCAGTACAGACCAAAGTAGCATATCCGTGAATATAGTACCAGATTTTTAAAATTATATTCATGGTTTCATTCCTGTCAAAATGCTCAAATCTCTCGTCATCCTTACTCGTCTCAAGTATTTTCAGAACAGCTCTCTCAAAAATACTCTTAAAATCCGCATCAATTAAAAATATTGATCTATAAAGCTCTTTCTGCTCTCTTGCGAATATTACCACGCCCATTGCAGTATTAAGCATTTTCCTCTCGGTGTACATTGTTTCAAGATAATTGACCAATACTTCCTTTGCCATATTTATAACTTCTTTCTTCAAAATTGAAATATTTTCAAAATGAGCATAAATAGGTGCTGTGGATGATTTCATTTTTTTGGCTATATTTCTTGCACTTATTCCCCGAATTCCGTCATTTTTTAATAATTCAAAGGTGGTATTTATTATTTCTTCCCTGTCAAATTTTACTTTAGGCATATGATTCCCTCCTGTCTTATAAAATCATTATATTCTCTCTAATATTTTAAAATTCCAAGTTTCATAATCCTTTTCCTCAATGATCTTCCAGTCCGAAAAATTAATTTTTGGAAAAAATGCATCTGCCTCACTGTCTTCATTTTGTATAAATGAAACATACAGCTTTTGAAAACTGTCGAACATTTCATTATATATATCTGCTCCGCCAATTATAAATACTTCTTCACTGCTTTTCCCAAATAAGCTGATTACCTCATCAAGTGAATGAAAAACCTCTGCACCCTCTATTTTATCCAATGTTCTTGATAAAACTATATTTCTTCTGTTTGGAAGAGGCTTTCCTATGCTTTCAAAGGTTTTTCTTCCCATTATAACAGTTTTCCCTGTTGTTATTTTTTTAAAATTTTTCAAATCTTCCGAAATATGCCATAACAACTGATTTTTCTTTCCTATTTCATAATTCTTACCTACTGCTGCAATTGCGCTAAACATATTTCACCTCTTTTATATTTTATACTGCTACTTCAAATTTTATCAGCGGATGGCTCACATAATCCACCAGTTTTACGTCATCAAATGTAAGTTCATTAAACGGCTTATCTGCTATCTCTATTTTAGAAAGTTTCATAGGCTCTCTTTTCAGCTGTTCTCTAAGTCCTTCTATATGATTTTCATATATATGTGCATCAATAATAGTATGTGCGAATTCTCCCGGTTCATATCCGCATTCTTTTGCTATCATCATTGTAAGAAGAGAATAACATGCAAGATTAAAAGGTATTCCCAATGCTATATCCCCACTTCTTTGTGTAAGATGACAGTTCAGTTTATTCCCCAGCACATTAAACGCGAATGTGTAATGACATGGAGGCAGCTTGCTTATCGCGGCATTTCCCGGATTCCAAGCCAGTACTATTAGTCTTCTTCCGTTTTTATGGTTAGGATTTGTTTTCATCTCTTTAAGTGTATCTATTACATAACCTATCTGATCAAAAACAAGCTGTCCGTTCGACTCTCTTGTTACCCATTTACTATTTTCATCTGCGAACACTTCCCCGTCAAGATGTGTTTCAGGCACTGGATATCTTCTCCAGAATCTTCCGTATGCTGTTTCCAGCCTTCCTTCTTCATCTGCCCATGCATCCCATATCTTAGTGTCTTTTCTTAAATTCTTTATATGCTCTTCGCCGCTTAAATACCAGAAAAGTTCTTTCAGCATTGAATTAAAATACATTTTTTTCGTAGTAAGCAAAGGATATCCTTCACTTAAATCCACTCTGTAAAAATATGCAAAATTAGAAATAGTATCTACTCCGGTTCTGTTTTCTTTTTTTACCCCGTTATCCAACACATACTTAACCATATCCAAATACTGCTTCATTCTATCTCTCCTCTAATATTTTATCGTTTTCCAAAGCTTCCCTGACAAGCTTTATGTTCTCCAGAGACACTCCTTCTTCAAATACAGTAATTTCATCATTTTCAAAAATAATACCGCTTTGAAGATATTGTGTTTCACCAACGCTGAAAACATATGAATTCCTATGCACGGTCTTTTTTGCAAGAGTAATTTTCCCTGTATTATTTTTCATTATTTTTTCTATTAACGGCTTATACTTCCCATAATCTCTCATAGTTTCCTCTTTTCGCTGCTTTTGATACTCTGTTTCAAAAACTTCTGACACACCAGAATATCTGCTTTTCTCACCAGCTAATATCCGTATCAGTTGCCTCTCACGAATCTTATATACATGATCAGATGAAAAAATTCTGACATTGATTGTATCAGTTTCTTTAAATTATTTTAAAAATATAAATCTCTTTCACCGTTTTTAATTTTTTCCAATTTCTCTATTACGTCTTTTTTTACTCTCTCATCAAGCGGAGCTGTTTCCACTTCTTTTTTTATAAGCTTATAGCCAGTTTCTCTTGTTTCCTCTTCTGCATAATCTTCCAGATATTCCGCCAGTGTAAGGTATGCATTTGGTGAACAGAAATTATGAATAAATCCCGGTTTTGAAAACTCCATAAAGTGTTCTCCAGTTCTTCCAAGTCTGTAACATGCCGTACAAAATGACGGTACAAATCCGTTTTCCATGAGATCCTGCATTACTTCAAGAAGTGATCTGCTGTCTCCTATAGTAAACTGCTCCCTTGCGAGATCCTGTTCTTTCTCCTTTTTTGTATATCCCTGAAGTTCTATCTGTGTTCCCGCATCTATCTGTGAGACTCCGAGATCCATACACTCTCTTCTCATTTTCGCACTTTCCCTTGCAGTGAGAATCAATCCTGTATATGGTACTGCCAGTCTCAAAATTGCTATTATTCTTTTTAATTCATCGTCTTTTACTCTGTAGTCCTCATGTCTTACTATTCCTGTTGCCTCTGTAAGTCTTGGAAATGAAATGGTATGAGGCCCCACACCGTATCTCTCTTCAAGATGACGTACATGGCTCATTAATCCCAAAACTTCAAACTTCCAGTTATAAAGTCCGAAAAGAGCTCCGATTCCCACATCATCAATCCCTGCTTCCATTGCCCTGTCCAGACCGAAAAGTCTCCATTTGAAATTGGCTTTTTCCCCTTTTGGGTGAACACGGTTATATGTAGGTTCATGGTAAGTTTCCTGAAATATCTGATATGTTCCTATTCCTGAATCTCCTATTTTTTTGAAGTCTTCCACAGACATAGGTGCTGCATTTATATTAACTCTTCTTATTTCGCCGTTTTCACCTTTTACAGTATAAGTTTTTTTCACTGTTTTTGCTATATATTCCGCTGTATAATCAGGATGGGTACCGTAAACAAGTATAAGTCTCTTATGCCCCTGTCCTATCAGTGTATTTACTTCTGCATCAATCTGATCCAAATCAAGAGTAAGTCTGTCTATCTCGGTATTAGTTGCTTTAAAACCACAATATGTACAAAGATTCATACATTTATTCCCAAGATACAGCGGAGCAAATAATACTACCCTGTGTCCGTATACTCTTTCTTTTATCTCTTTTGCTGTTTCAAAAATTCTCTCCACTCTTTCTTTTTGTGAAGAATTCAGAAGTACTGCCACCTCTTCCAGTGTAAGTGTATCTTTTCCTAATCCGGCTTTTTCCATTACCTTGTTAAACTCTTCATCGCTTGGCATATTTTCATTTGATATGAGTTTTTCTATCAAATCTATATTAACAAAACTCTGTTCTAATACTTCGTCTTTCCATGTTTCCATTTTTTACAACACCTCTTTTATATTTTGTACTTCAGTCTGAACTTATATATCGGATATACAAAATTCAGCTTCTGTACATATTTAGTAGTTTCCTCTATCTGCCTCCACTTTTCATCTTTGAGCCTTCCAATTCCGGCATTGTAAGCTATCCATGCTTTTTCTACATTTCCGTCTGTTTTTTGCAGTAAATAGCTGAAATATGCTGTTCCCAGCATTATATTGTCTCTTGGGTTATGAAGATCATAATCCTTTACCTTTTCTCTTTTGGCTATCCATTCTGCTGTAGAAGGAAGCAGCTGCATAAGTCCCTGAGCATCTTTATGTGACATTGCACTGCTGTTAAAGCTGCTTTCTGTCTTTATAATTGCATAAATCAGTGCTTCGTCTATGCCATACTTTTCACTGGCTTCTTTCACATATTCCTCATATTTTATAGGAAAAAGCGTATCCATCAAATAGTACACACCACCTGTTAGTACCGCAATGAATAAAAGAAAAAAAATAAATTTTCGCATCATATATCCCTCATTCTAAATTCATTCTGCCTGAGTGCTTCATACAATATGACTGCTGCTGAGTTAGACAGATTCAGTGACCTTCCTTTTGGCAGCATTGGTATCGTAATGCAGTTCTCTTTATTTTCCAGAAGAATTTCCTCAGGTACACCTCTTGATTCCGGACCAAACACTATGTAGTCGTCTTCTCCGTAAACAGGATCCGTATATCTCTGTCTGGTTTTTGTCGTGGCAAAATAAAATTTCGCATTTTTGTTGCTTTCCATTAATTCAGTGAGACTATCCCAGACAGTAAGCTTTACATCTTTCCAGTAGTCCAGTCCCGCCCGTCTTATTTGCTTTTCGTCAAGTGAAAAACCAAGCGGCTTTATTAAATGCAGCCCGGTTCCGGTCAATACACATGTCCGTGCAATATTCCCCGTATTATAAGGGATTTCCGGATTTAATAATACTATGTTCATTTTTTCAGCCCCATTAGTTTTTTATATTCAGAAACGCTTATTTTGTTACCATCAAGTTTCCCAAGTTTTTTTGATAAATTATCTCCTCTGGAAAAACTTCCGAAACCAGCTTTGGAGTTTATATGAGTAATGGCGATAGCCAAAGCATCAGCAGCATCGTCAGGTTTTGGTATTTCATCAAGACCGAGAATTACCTTTACCATCTCCTGTATCTGTTTTTTGTCAGCTCTTCCATAGCCTGCTATTCCCATTTTCACCTGCAAAGGTGTATAACTATACAAATCAAGACTGTTCTTCTGACCGCAAAGAGTAATTACTCCTCTTGCCTGCCCTACTTTTATTACCGTTTTCTGGTTTTTGAAAAAGTAGAGTTCTTCCACGGCCATATCCTGAGGTTTCCAGATTTTTACAAGCCCGTCCAGCCCGTCATATATTTTTTCCAGTCTTACAGGCATATCCTCATCTTTATCTGTATAAATACAGCCGTAATCCAGTACCCTGTATTTACTTTTTTCATATTCGATTACCGAGTAGCCTACTATTGCTGTTCCGGGATCGACACCTAATACTATCATCTCTCTCCTTTAATTTGTATATCTACTTATTAGATAAATTGTATCATAAATACTCTATTTTTTCAATTTAAAAACCGCATGTTATTTTATCTGTACAGTCAGTAAAACTTTACCTGATAACAGCTTTTTATTCTCCTGAAAATGCCTTTTTAGATTTTATCAGCTTTTCTTTCTGAACTCTTGTAAGCCGCTTTATTGCGTACTCTCTTTTCATAGCTTCAGATTTATCTTCATATTCTTCAAAATATACTATTTCCACAGGAATTCTGTTTCTGGTGTATTTGGCACCTTTTCCCGCATTATGTGCAAAAAGGCGTTTTTCCAGATCGTTTGTATACCCTGTATAGTAAGTTTTATCAGAACATTTTACTATATATACATAATGCATTTTTTCTCCTTAGTTTCTCTTTTACAACTTTATAAAAAATCCCTGTTTTCGTAAATATCTATATTACAAACCTCATCAAAACCCATTTTCCTGTAGATTCCCGCTCCGTCGGAAGAAGCTTGTAGAATACAGTATTCTGTTCCGTTTTTCTTTGCTTCTGTCATTAAATAAGCAAACATGGCAGAGCCTAATCCTTTTTTTCTATAGCTTTCTTTTACGGCGACATCGTAAATTCCTGTACTTTCGGCTGTTTTGTATACAGTTCCGCAGGAAACAGGTTCTTTATTATAGTAACCTACATAGAAAATCATTTCAGAACCACTGTATATTTTTGCTTTTTTCAACACATCGTATTGTTCATTTACATAATGCGCTTCCTCTGTGGCACCGAATATTGAACTTATCACTTCTGAAAAATCTTCCATTTCTCTGTCTGATGTGACTTTTTTTATTATGAAATGTTCAAGTTCCTGATATTTTTCCGGAATTTTTTCAGTGTTTATATACATGCCGGTTTCTTTTTCTGAAAGTCCGAAACCATTTTCTGCCATATTTTCTTCTGAAGCAGAATTATCGTCCCATATCCAGACTGCTGCGGGATATGATTTTTTATTAAAATAATCTGCGTTCTCTTTCAGAATGTTTTCTTTTTTTGAAGACTTGCCGTTTTTTATCACACATATATTAAAGGTATCAGAAGGCAGCATAGAATCCACTCTGATAAATTCTTCATTTTCAGTTATTTTTATTTTATTGTTGTATTTTGAAAAATATGAGATTTTTGATATAAAATTCTCTTGTATAATTTTAGAGATTTCGTTGTTTGTTTTCATTTTCTAACCTCTTTAGCTTGTGATTATTTTCTTAATAGAATCCTATCATAATTTTTTCATTATTTCAATTTTTTTGACTTCTATCAGGCTTTGGGTTATTATGTGATATTTATGATTTTCTTTCAATTTATCAGTTAAATATCTAATTTTCTATTGTTAACTATGGTAACTTAAAAAGATGACATTTTCATGCCATCCCTCTTGTATTTCATAATTATTAAAAAAACTATATATTAATCTCTAGATATTACTTATATTTATTGGTTTTACATTCCAAAATCATTACACCAATATCTTTTGGTTCTGCATTTTTAAAAAATTCATACCAACCACTTAAAGAAAATATACTCCCATTTCGAACCATCAATCCTCCATCTCTATACAATATATCTCCTCCTCTTTCCAATATTCTTATTAGAGGATCATAAATTTCTAAATATTTTGAATATTCAGGCTTTTCATCTGAATACTTTGCTAATTCTAGATAGCATGAAATCATATTTCTCATCATGTGTGAATATTTTAAATTTTCAACAACTTCCATTTCTAATATTAACTTTAGATCTATTTCACACTCTTTACCAGGATTTACTGCATTAAAATAAAGTGATCCAAATGGAGTAATTCCTTTCTCATCATAAAATTCAGCTAACCTTCTTAAATATTCATATACTAATAAATTATCTTCTTTAGTTCCTAATTTCATAAAATTATTCCAATTAACATTATTTATTCTATTTATTGCATTTTTAAAATTCATTTTTCCCCTTCCTTACTCTTCATGTATATAAAAAGTATAGGCTTCCAATTTTATAATAACAACAAGAATGTAAATTTCCTATAGTTTATCTATATCTATTGGTTCAACATATAAATAACGTTCATACCATCCACCTAAAGGATGTAGTGAAACATTTGGAATCATTATTCCTCTCTCTTTATATAAAAATACTGTTCCTTTTTCAAGAAGTCTTATTAATGGTTCATATATATTTAAATATTGAGTTACCTCACTATTTTTATCCGCTAATTTAGATAATTGTACATAATACGTAATTATATATTTAACCAATAATATTTTGTCTAATTTTTCTAATATTGTATCATTCAAATATTTTGATAAATCCACTTCTTTATCATAACCTAATTCTTTCGCTATATTAAAACATACTGCATTCTTATTTTCTATCTTTTTTTCTTTTATAAAATTGGCTAATCTTCTTAAATATTCATCTATAAATCTGTAATCTCCATTTTTTGATTGGAAATCCAGAGATTCCCAATCTATATTTTCTATTCTATTTATCGATTTTTCTGAATACATTTCACCAACTCATTTTATTTTAATTTATAAAAATTCAAATATTGCTTATGTCTATTGGTTCTTTTTCTAAAAATTTTTCATACCAGCCATGTAATGGAAAAAGTCCATAATTCTGCACCATTATTCCACCATCTTTGTATCGATATCCTCCACCTCTTTCCAATACTCTAATCAACGGATCATAAATTTCTAAATATTCTGTATAACCTGGGTTTTCATCTATAAATTTTGATAATTTTATATATCCTTTTATTGTATATTCTGCCATACGACTTGTTAATAAATTTTCTACTATTTTTTCTTCAAAGAATTCAGATAAGCTTATATCAGTCAACTCTCTATCAAATTCAAACCCTAGTGATCTTACCACATCAACATAAAATGGTGCCAGTGGTTTTGTCGGATTTTCTTTATAGAACTTTGCCAATTTTCTTAAATACTCATATACTAAATCTCCATCAAATCTATCGCCAAGTTTCCCATAATTATTCCAATTAATATTATTTATTCTATTTAATGACTTTTCTATACGCATCAATCTTATCTCTAAATTTTCAAATTCACTATTTAGCATCTTGTACACCTTTTTCTCTAAGTAACTTAGATATTTCAAATACTTGATTGACATTTCGTCTATAATGCCCTGAAATATTTGACTAAATTTAAAATATTCTATTTATTCAAATCTTCCAATTTTATTTTCTAAAATTTCAAATCCATTTAATAAAACATCAAAATGTGCTTCTTCAAAATTCTTATATTTTCCTGTCCTTACAACTTCTTCAAATTTATCATGTTTGTCATAAAAATAGCCAATTGCATACTGATACATAGCGTCAGTCCAATAAGAATAAGGATAAATTGCCTCCGAATTTATTTTTTTAAATTCTTCTATAATCTCTCTCGCACACATATATGATTCTAATGGATCATCTTCAACTTTTTCATATGTATTAGCTATCTTTGCTGAAATTGTTTCAAATAAAGAATATTCAAATATTGTTGAATTACAATAACTATTTTCAAAAATATTTTCTTGTCCAAGAAAAAAATAAAATACTTGATTTTGTACTTCATTTAAACAAAGGTCACCAGCATAAGTCTTTCCAATCTTTATAAACTTTTTGTCATTATAGTCTTTTACTTCAAAGGTTTCCATAAATTCCATCGAACCATAATTAAATTTTAAAAGCCCAACTTTTAAAAGAAAACTTTTTGTTTCAGTGTTCAAAGAATATTTTTCTAATTCCTCTGAAGAATATCTATAAAATTCATCATTCCAAAATTCCTTTATAAAATTAAAATCCATTTTTTCCATCACTTCTCAGTTTCTTTCTGAATATTTAACTTTTTACCCAACAATTTTTTTCATCTCTCTCTTACCTATTTTCTTTCAAATAGACTCTTTATTTATTTTATTTTTCTTTTGTTTGTTCTATTTTTAAAATACTATTAATTATAACTAACATTATACTTAATTTTTATAATTTTTCAATATTTTTACCATGAACTAAAATTTGATTTCTCTATATACATTCCATCAGCTCATTCTATTTCAATTTATAAAAATTCAGATATCACTTATATCTATAGGCTCTTTTCCTAAGAATTTTTCATACCAGCCATACAATGGAAAAAGTCCGGAATTTTGAACCATTATTCCACTATCTTTATACTGAAATCTCCCACCTCTTTCCAATATTCTGATTAATGGATCATATATTTCTAAATATCTTGTATAACAAGGATTTTCATCTAGAAATTTTGATAATTTCAAATATCCTTTTACTATTTCCAACATCATAAGGGTTACTGATAAATTCTTGATTGTTTTTTCTTCTAGAAATTCTGATAAATTCATATCAAATAATTCTTCTCCAAATTTATATCCTAATACCTTTACAACATCAAGATAAAATGGAGGATAAGGTTTTATTAAACTTTTCTCATAAAACTTGGCAGTTCTTCTTAGATATTCGTATACTAAATCACTATCTGATCTATCGCCAAGTTTCCCAAAATTATTCCAATTAATATTATTTATTCTATTTAATGACTTTTCTATACGTATCATCCTACCTCTAAATTTTCAAATTCACTATCCACAATTTAATTTTTTTAAAGTCCTCCAATATCTATAGGCTCTACATCTAAAAATTCTTCATACCAATTACTCAAAGGAAAAAAACCAGCATTATAGACTGACAGCCCTCCTTCTTTAAAAGCAAAATATCCACCTCTTTCTAAAATTCTGATGAGTGGTTCGTAGATTTCTAGATATTTAACAACTTTATTATTTATATCTGCAAATTCTGCTAGTTCTAAATATGAGATTACTATATTTTTTATCATAACAGTTTTTTCTAATTCCTCCACTGCTTCTTTTGAACATAACTCAGATAGTTCTATTTTTTGATTATAACCTAATAAATCAGCCACATTAAGATATATGGGCGGAACTGGTTTAATAAAATTTTCTTTATAAAATTTTGCTGTTCTTCTCAGATATTCAAAAATTAACTTTCCATCCTCAACGTTACCTAATTTACCAAAATTACTCCAATTAATATTATTTATTCTGTTCATTGCTTTCATTTTATTATCCCATCTGATATTTTAAAAATTCAAATATTGCTTATATCTATTGGTTTTGCATTTCTGAAATCATTACACCAATTACTCAAAGGAAAAAAACCAGAATTTTGTACAATTATTCCACGTTCTTTATATTGAAATTCTCCGCCTCTTTCCAATACTCTAATCAACGGATCATAAATTTCTAAATATTCTGTATAATCTGAGTTTTCATCTATAAATTTTGATAATTTTATATATCCTTTTATTGTATATTCTGCCATACGACTCGTTAATAAATTTTCTACTATTCTTTCTTCAAAGAATTCGGATAAGCTTATATCAGTCAATTCTCTATCAAATTCATACCCTAGTGATCTTACTACATCAACATAAAATGGTGCCAGTGGTTTTGTCGGATTTTCTTTATAGAACTTTGCCAATTTTCTTAAATACTCATACACTAAATCTCCATCAAATCTATCTCCAAGTTTACCATAATTATTCCAATCAATGTCATTTATTCTTTTCATTGCTTTTTCTATATACATCTTTTCTCACCTTTCATTAATAATTATTTTTATCTTTATCAAAATATTTACTCCAATCATCAAATAAATCTACACCTTCTAAGTCCAGTGTTTTGGGCTGTGGTGCAGTTAAATTTGCTTTATTATGGGCATTTTTTACAGGATCATCTAAAAACTCCTTTTTTTCAATTGAATAAGTACTTATATCTCTTAGTGGTAATCCAGCATCCATATACGATTTTTCTGTCAACTCATGATCTGCTAACTGCCTAAACCAATTCATTTCTACATCATTTAATTCCATTATTTGAGCTTTTTTCCAAATGTGTGCAATTTCTGGATCTGCCTGAAAATATAATTCTTTATATGGCGCTCCTTTATGTGATAGATTATGAGTATCTAAAAATAAATGTTTTTTCATATCTATAACTTCCTTTTGACTTAATCCTGTATTTTTAGCTACTATTTCTCCATCATCCAACCCAACTTTTCTTATATCAATATACTCCCTTTCCAAAAATGCTTCGTATCCATCCTCTGGCGGAATTATATGCTTCCTCTTTTCATCAGTATAAGGAATAAAATTTTTAGTTTTATTATGCACCAAAACAAAACTATCCCCAACAAAATAATTATGATTCCCATCAACCTCAATATTATATACCTTTATTTTTTCTTTCAATTTTTTTACCACTATTTTAACTATACTTATTTTATCACAACTATTTGTCATTAACAACATACCTTCTTTTAGTTCCCCAGCATTAATATATTTCCCATTCACATAAAAAGGATGTTCCTCTGTTGTTGTTATAACAGTATCGTTTCCCAAATAAATATCCAAAACCTCATCAACATCATGAATAAACGTCTGTAATACTTTTCTTTCTTCACTCTGCCCTATTCCCTCATTATAAGAATAAACATAATCCCCAGCCCGTATCTCTTCAATTGCTTTTACCACTTTCCCCCATATCAACGTTCCAGCTATAAAACATGCTGTTGCCTTTTGATTTACATTCCCGTCACCTACAGCTTTACTGTTTACCCCTGCTCCTGTCTTCACCTTCCCTTTTTTCACTTCCACAGGCTCATTTCCAAAGGCACTGTTCCTCATTTTCACCACAGAATCCGGTGCAGGTATTTTCATAGCCCGTCCCATATAAGCTCCCTCAGCTATATTAGTCAAAGCATCAAAAGCCATCTTTTCCTTACTCCACTGCTCCACATCTTTTATATTGGTATACTTCTGATTATAAGCTTCCGGCCCCATTCTTTCATATAAAAATATCATCTGCTCTTTTTGAACTGCCGTATTTATATGAGACGGTTTAGCAGTTATTCCCTTATCAGCTAGCGCTTTCATAAATATTGCATTTTCACGCCTGTTAAGTTCTCCATAAGGATCATAAACACGCCAGTTCATATTTCCACTTGTACCGCTTACTTTTTCTATGTAAACATTCCCCTCTATTCCGGGAATTTTTACATGCCCATTCGAAAGATCTATATTTTTACTAAAATCATTGATTTTTCCGCCCCACTCCTCACGTTTCCTGTCTGCTTCCCCTTCAAATTGATTATAACCGGAAACTATCCTATCAGAGTTTTCCTTTGATATATAATAAGTGTCAGGGTTATTTCCCATATATGAAGGTGTTCCTTTTATTTTCGTTGTTGTCGCCCCTGCTGTACTGTAATAATCTTCTATATACTGATCCTGAGAAACCTTCACAAATACTCCGCTTTCATTCAAGCCATTTATATTACCATTAATTCCCGGATAAATCTGCTCCATAGAATGAGAACCTGATACACTTGGCGGTGCCTTTAGTTCTAAATCAATATACTTCATGTCAGGATTATCCGGCAATGATTTTAATTCCAGTTTTTCTACAGCTACCTCTTTACCATTATATTTTGACAATACTTCACTCGCTTTTGCCAGTTTTTCAGCTTCTGTCATATTACTGTTTATTATATCTTCCAACTCCTGTTTTAATTTACCGTTTCTTTCCGCTTGAACAGTCTGCCCTGTATCAAATACTTCTATTATCCCTTTTTCTTCACAAAGACCTTTTGATTTTTTTATCAAAGCATTATGAGAATGTATATGCTTTTCAGGATGATACTCTACCCATTTTGCTACACGCGGCATACATAGTCCTGAACTTGCAAACTTACATGATTCAAACATTGGAATATTTATTAACGGCAGCTTATCCATTACTGTTGCTGCCAGCTGCCCTGTTATCCTTACATTAAACTGACTCATCACTGTTAACTCTACTTTTTGCCCCGGACAACCTGTACAAGTCAACTTTGCTCCATTTACTACATATTCAAACGATGAAACCATCCCCAGACTTAATGCCTTTGCTTCTGACTCTGTAAGCTTTATACTGTCCAAACCCTTTTTCCCGTTTTCAAATTCCATTGCTTCATAAGAACTTCTATTTCCGCTGTAACTGAAGTCTTTTACACTTCCATCTGCATTTTTATATCTCATTACTTTTTGATTATTTCTGCGAACCCCTGTATCTTTATCACTTACATTTGTACTGCTCATAATATCTTTTCTACCTCCACCCCATTTACATATCTAAGTTTCTCCACTTCCCTTTTATTATAATCATAAGATATTTCATCCCCGTTCTTCAAACCATCCCTCATAAAACATGTTCTTCTTACAGTTCCGGATTTATCATATTCTACACATATCCCATTTAATTTTCCGTGCATTACAGGACACTTTTTCAAAAGATAACCGTCCTCTGTATACTCTTTCCATACTCCGTCTGTCTGTATATCAAAAACATAATGATTTTCATATTTAAGATTTCCGTTAAAATAGTAGTTATACCACATCCCGTGCTTCTTATCCTGTTTCATCATACCGATTTCTTTTATATTCCCGTTTGGATAAAACAATACAAACATTCCATTCAATTCACCATATTCATATGTTTCTATCATCTCAGTATTTCCCTTATCATCAAAATAATACCATTCTCCGCTGCAAACTCCGTCTTCCAAAAAACCTGTGATTTTTACTTCTTTATTTTTATCTGATAATATCTCTATCTTTCCCGTGTATTTTTCCCCGTCTTTAAAATAATAACTTTTTCCCATAAATTTATTTGCTTCTAATCCCATATATCCCTCCTTAATTTACGTCTACATCCCCGCCGACTACTTCTGCTTTTGACACTCCTGTTATTGTGACATTTGATGATGTAGCATTTAAGTTCCCAGAAGAATTCAATTGTATATCCGAATTATCTATATTTACTCTGCTTGACTTACTTGATAAATTTACAGAACTCCCTCCTGCTACCTCTACATGCCCACCTGTAGCTGTCGCGTTCACACTATTAGCCGCTGTGAGCCCTATATGATCTGTTACATCAACCGAAAAAACCTCACTTGATAATGTGAAATTAAACATCGGCTGTCCACTCCCGCTTGGACTACTGCTAAAGGTTCTGTTATCCCTGTTATTAAATCTGTCATTTCCTGAGCTGTTCACTGCTCCTTGAAGTACATACGCATGACTTTCATTTCTCGAATTAAATGTAAGCATTACACGATCCCCAGCATCCGGAGTACAAAAGAATCCTGAATTCCCCTGACTAAAAGCTGTCATATACGGAAAATTGAATCCACCCTTATATTCATCTTCATAACCCTCACTTTTATCACTATCAGCTGCCTTCATTAAGCCTACACTTAAATCTACCTTCATCTTTGCTATACCACCTTCCGATACCACTTCCATCACCGTTGCCTCAATAGACTTTCCTTCCAGTGTACTATGTGAAACAGGATAAAATTCATGACTTTCCTGTATCAATTCATAATCTGTAATTACCTGATCTCCATCCATTCTTATATATGCTTTCGACACTATTCGGATATCTTTGCCCTCTTCCCCGTTATATCCCTGATTGGGAACGGATATAATCATTCTCTGTCCCGCATTCAACGGCTGTGTTGATTTCTTTACATTAAACATTATATTTACACCATCACGGGACTTTCCATATATACTATTTCTTAATTCAGCCTCTTCTTCCATAAGATTTATTTTATTTCCCATTATTATAGAATTCAAATGTGAAAATAATGGTATATTCAAATCTCCTGTTATCCTGTTCAAAAACTCCCAGTCTGTCTCATTATATTGAATATACGGCTTCTTTAATCTCCCGCTTAATTCACTACCAGCAAACAATTCTATTTCCGGATAGTTCTCCATTATTGCAGTAACTATATCTTTATAAGTTATTCCCATACTCTGAAATGACTTAAATTTCTTTATTTTGTCCATCTCATAAGTACATGAGAGCGATTTTATTATCACCACAGACCTCTCCCCTGTACTTTCCTCTATTTCTATCTTTTCAATATTAAGCCCGTGAAATACTCTCTTAAACTTCATTTCACTTTCAGCCAGATCTACCTCAAGAAGATTATCAAAAGAGAATACATATGAATAATATTTACTTACTTCTTCTGTTTTTATTGTAAATTTCATAAATAAATCATCATGCTTACCAACTTCTTTTGTTATATTCATTTCTACATCTTTGATATCCATGAGTTCCTCATTTATCCACAGCCTTATGTTTTTCCCCCTGTAAAGAACCGGCGCTTTTATCTGTTCCGTACTCTCAACAATACCACTTCCATTCATAGTATTACTACCAACTGTGCCTACAGGTGACTTCATCATATTCCTGAAAGCCTCTGTCATTGTAGTTCCAGCTAAGCCGCCAAGAAGCACTTCTCCAACACCTGTTTTCCCACTTTCTCCAAGAGACGTTTCCAAGACACTACCTGTCTCATTACTTTCAATTTCAGTGTTTCCTTTACCAGAAATTCTCCCTTCCAGTGAATTTCCACTCTCTTCTCCCTGAGCTATTTCTTTTTTCTCAATATCAGTTCCTATGTTCAAATCTAATACTTTTTTCTCTCTCATTAATTCACCCTCCAGAATAAAATTTTTCATATAAATAAAAAATTATCACTTAACTATTACAAATTTCTATAAATTTACAATTCATTACTGATAATTTTTCTTTTACAATATATTAAATAAAAATATTACTTTGCAAGCATACCATACTTTATATTAACTTAAAACTTATTTTTAATTTAACATATCCATGTGAACTATATGTGAAATTTCAAATTATAAAGTATTATAATTCAAGGTATAAGAAAATTTCACACACGTTATTTTCTGTTTTCATTTTTAAACATTTTTATTTTAAGTGGCATTTCATCCAGTTTTTTCATGCTTTCAACAAGAATTTCCATGTTGCTAATTCAGGAAAATTATAGTATAATTAGTGATTATATTTAATAAACAAAAAGGAGTATGGGCAAATGGACTTGAATTTTAACGGACTTAACGAAGAAGAGGTTATCAAAAGCCGTGAACTAAACGGCACGAATGAAATTATCGAACAGAAATCAGAAACTTTTTTACAAAAATTTCTAGGCAGTTTTAATGATCCTATGATCAAAATACTAAGTGTATGTTGTATTTTGTTACTGGTTCTTTCATTTTTCGGCATAATAAAATGGATTGAACCTGTGAGTATCGCAATGGCAATACTTGTAGCAACTATAGTATCTACACTTAACGAGTATTCTTCCGGGAAAAAATTTAGATCACTTCAGGAAGAAGCAAGCAAAATTTTAGTAAAAGTATACAGAAACAATAATGTTAAAGAAATCCTTATAGATGAGGTGGTAGTAGGCGACTATGTTGTTCTTCATTCAGGAGACAAAGTTCCTGCTGACGGTATTGTAGTTAACGGTCATTTTAAAGTAGACAACTCTGTCTTGAACGGCGAATCTGATGAGAACTCAAAAGAACCAACTTCAGGTGAAATTTCTTTTGATGACAAAATAGACTTTACAAACCCGCACAAAACATACAGAGGTGCTGTTGTCTGCCACGGTGAAGGTGTAATCAGAATTGAGAAAGTCGGTATGAATACAGTTAACGGTGTTATGATGCAGAATATGAACATCGAAGATACTCAGTCTCCGCTTCAGGCAAAACTTACTGATCTTGCGGAAAAGATTTCCAAATTCGGATATATCGGAGCTGTTATCATAGGTATTCTTAATTTTTTCTATGTATCATGCCTGATTAATGATCCTTCTGTGTTTTTTGCCAGTGGTAATTACCTTGAAATCGCAAAAACAGTACTTGATTCATTAATCTATGCAATAATAATCGTAGTTATGGCTGTACCTGAAGGTCTTCCGCTTATGATAGCAATTGTATTATCGCAAAATATGCAGAAAATGCTCAAGGATAATGTCCTTGTCAGAAAACTTGTCGGTATTGAAACAGCCGGTTCACTGAATATTCTTTTTTCAGATAAAACTGGTACTATCACAAAAGGACGTCTTGAAGTAATCCTTTTCCAAAACGGAAACTTCGATTCATATAAGGATTATAAAAGTATTCCTGATTCTATGAGAAAACTTGTGAATACTGCTATTTCCAAAAATACTTCTTCAATTATTTCAGATAACGGTGATGTAATCGGAGGAAACAGTACTGAAAGATCCATTTTAGGATTCATAGACAAAAATGAAATTGATGATAACATAGAAGTAAAAACAAAACAGATTTTTAACAGCACGAATAAATACTCTGCTTCAGAGCTTGACAGCAATCTGAACCTTACTTTTTATAAAGGAGCTCCTGAAAGATTACTTGATAAATGTACTTCATTTTATGACAATGACGGTAATAAACACGAATTTACAAACAAAGCAGAATTAGTAAAAATTATTGACGATCTTGCAGAAAAATCAATCAGGGTACTTGCACTTACAGTAAGCGAAAAGCAGCTTGTGGAAGATGTCATCCCTGAAGACATGATTTTCCTCGGGATACTTGGTATAAGAGATGATATAAGACCGGAAGCAGTTAAGGCTATTGAAGAGGTTATGACAGCAGGAATACAGGTTATTATGATTACAGGAGACAGAAAAGAAACAGCTGTGGCTATAGCCAAAGACAGCAAACTTCTTACTTCTGACGATCAGGTTGTTCTTACTTCCGACGAACTTCAGGCTATGTCAGATGAAGAAATCAAAAAAGTTCTTCCTAAGATAAGGGTTATCGCAAGAGCTCTTCCTATGGACAAATTCCGTCTTGTGGGACTGGCTCAGGAACTTGGTCTTGTAGCAGGAATGACAGGAGACGGTGTTAACGATGCACCGGCCCTTAAGAAATCTGATATAGGATTCGCAATGGGAAGCGGGACAGAAATAGCAAAAGAAGTCGGAGATATCATAATTCTTGATGATAATTTCCAGTCTATTGAAAAAGCAGTATTATACGGAAGAACTATTTACAATAATATTAAAAAATTCCTGAGATTCCAGCTTAATATTAATATTTCAGCAGTTTTGATTTCAGTAGTTGCACCGTTTATAGGGGTTCAGAATCCTCTTACTATACTGCAGATTCTGTGGATCAATATGATTATGGACACACTTGCAGCACTTGCACTCGGCGGGGAACCAGCATTAGCAGAATATATGAAAGAACGTCCGAAAAACAGAAATGAAAAAATAGTATCTAACGGTATGGGTACAGCAATCCTGTGGACAGGTATCTGGACTACAATTATCAGTTTAGTGTTCCTGAAACTTAATATTTTCAGAAATCTTTTTAACGACGATCTGCACCATCTTACAGCTTACTTCTGTTTATTTGTCTTCAGCGGACTGTTTAACGGACTTAACGTAAGAAGTGAAAAACTAAATGTTTTTGCAAATCTAAAACTAAACCCGAACTTTATCAAAGTATTCGCTCTGATATTTGTTATTCAGATTGTTCTGGTTTATATAGGCGGGGAAGTATTCAGAACTGTTCCTCTTTCAGTTTCTGAATGGCTTGTTATTTTTGGGTTATCAGTTCTTATAATTCCGGTAGATATGCTGAGAAAGCTTATTTTCTCCGGGAAAAATAAATAATCTAAAATAATAGAGGAGATAGAATGATATATTTTAACAATGCAGCAGATAAAGAAAAACTGTTTTACAAACTCCCTAAAGAGTTTAACAGATTTTCAGGAAAAGACATCCTGGAATATTCACTGGGGGCTACACTCTACATGCCTTCTACAAAAAATATTGCAGAAAAAATAATAAATAAGTCATTAACGTCTCTTACATCCTTGGTTATGTGCTTCGAAGATTCCATAGACGAAAGTGAACTGGAAAATGCCGAGCACAATGTTCTTGACACAATTAAATTAATTAAAAAAGCTGTTATAGAAAACACGCTTACTAACTCAGACGTACCCTTAATTTTTTTAAGGGTACGTAATATAAAACAATTTATTGATTTTACAAAAAATCTGGATATATCTGATTATGAAATAATTACGGGATTTATCTTCCCTAAGTTTGACGATACCAATGCAGAACTTTATTTGAAACACTTGTCTTCCATTAATGAGGGACTAAACGGATTCTGTATATATGGTATGCCTATATTTGAAACAGAAAGAATTTTATTTGCCGAAACCAGAAAGGAAGCTTTGAATAGCATTAAAACAGTTATGCTTCCCTACAAAAAATATATACTTAATATACGTGTCGGCGGAACTGATTTTTCTTCAAAATTTTCACTCAGACGTCCGGATTTTCTTACATTATATGATATAAAAACTGTAAGTGCCTGTCTTGGCGATGTTCTGAACTTTTTCACGCGTTACGACAATGAATATACTGTTTCTGCACCAGTTTACGAATACTATATAAAAGTCGGCAAAAACAGCAGTTCCGATAACGGAAAATCTTCATTTTTCACTGATGAAACTGAAACTATACATAATACAATGATAAAAGAGATCCTTTTGGACAGACATAACGGCTTTTTTGGGAAAACTGTCATTCAT
Organism: Sebaldella sp. S0638; assembly: GCF_024158605.1. NCBI lineage: Bacteria > Fusobacteriati > Fusobacteriota > Fusobacteriia > Fusobacteriales > Leptotrichiaceae > Sebaldella > Sebaldella sp. S0638. Next base: position 20,427 of record NZ_JAMZGM010000055.1, read on the forward strand.
CCTGAGCAGATCAGATATTTTCTTGCTTTTCAGCCTGTTACAAAGGAAGAATATGACGATGCCCTTCTGCTTAACAGCTCTGGCAAAACAGGAATTTTGAAAAGTAATGGAGAAAACAAAATGAACGAAGTCAGCCCTCATAAAAACTGGGCTAAAAAAATAATAAAACGTGCAGAAATTTTCGGGGTAATATATGACAGGAACAGTTATGAAAAATTATTATAATATACTTGATAAACTAAAAATAGATCTGACTATAAAAGAAAACCCCTACTCTGTTAATCCTGACAGTCTTTTCAGAGTCGGAGCAAGGATAAATCCTAAAAGAAGTTTTCTTTTTATCAGTAAAATCATTGGAAAGCATCTGAGAATAAATCCCGATACTATGCTTGCAGCCGGGAAACTGCTGGGACTTATCTATCTCAAGGAAATATGCCGAAAAGAAGAATACAATGATATTTTACATGATTATGTGACATATCTGAATAATTCCGGTACTTATAAACATGTTGCGAACATTAATCTGGAAAAGAAAACTCTCTTTATAGGATTCGCAGAGACTGCTACAGGCATTGCCAATTCTGTTTTTTCATTATTTGGAGAAAATGCTTTTTTTATCTGTACCACAAGGCAATACTTGGATAATTGTGATAACAGAATAGAATTCCTTGAAGAACATTCTCATGCTGCTGATCAAATATGCCATCTTTCCAAAGAGGAACTGGATGTGTTTGATAACATTGTACTCATTGATGACGAATTGACTACAGGAAATACTAATTTAAATATAATTTCCAGACTAAATGAAATATCCCCCGGAAAAACATATACGCTTATTTCCATTTTAGACTGGAGAAACGAAGAAAATCTAAAAAAATACAAAGTTTTTTCTGAGGATAACTCTCTGGAAATAGACTCTGTTTCCCTTATAAAAGGTGCTATTGACATCAAAAAAGATTTTGTATTTTCAGAAGATGAAATAGTTAATATTCCTGCATCTGAAGAGGAAAAAACTATTTATACAGAAATTATAGAAGCAAAAATTAACAGCGAAATTTTGAATCCCAGAAGAATTGTTGGTCACAGTTATATTTCAAAAGCTGATAAAGAAGCGGAATCTGCTGCCAAAATCATAAAAGGCTCTTTTAACACTAATAATTCTGTAGTTATAGGTTCAGGAGAATTCATATATTTTCCTGCACTTATATGCAAATATCTTTCCAAATCATCTGATACCGGAATCAAATACCAGTCTTTTTCAAGAAGTCCGGTATTAAGGGCTTCAAATGAAAATTATCCTGTTAATTTTAAAATTTCCTTCATTATAAATAGCATTGTCTACTATCTTTATAATATTGATGATTCAATAAAAAATGCCCTTATTATATTTGAAGGAAAAATATCAAAAACAGATATTGAAAGTATAAAGAAAGCTTTTTCAAAAACAAAAACAGAAAAACTTACACTTTTATTTCTGTTATCTTAGGAGTGGTAATTATAGAAAATGATATATTTAATAATATAAAAACAGCAGCAGAAAATATAAATATAAGCGAAATTTCAGGAAGTTACGATATAAGCGACTGTACTTTTTTGTTAAAAGATCTTAGCGAAAAAATAAAAGTTATTTCTATTGATGAAAAAGAAAAAATCATAAACAGCGGAATAAACTACTCTGAAGTTCTCTCAAAGGAAGAAATTCCCGATGATGAATATATCCGGCTCTTTATGGACAGTACAGAGGAATCTAAATACGAAATTGCCGCTTATACTGCTCTTTTAGCTAAAAAAATTATTTCACACAGAGGGAAAAATATTATTCTGGTTTCCCTTGCAAGAGCGGGTTCTCCCATAGGGGCTTTATTAAAAAGATATTTTAAGGAAGAATATAATCTTGATATTCCCCACTACAGTATTTCTATTATAAGAGGCAAAGGGATAGATGAAAATGCCCTTCTCCATATTATTAACAAACATAATAATGAAAACCTCCAGTTTATAGACGGCTGGATTGGAAAAGGGGCAATTTTTAAAGAATTGAAAGAAGCTGTGGAAATTTTTAATCAAAAATATAATACTGAATTAAATTCTGAACTTGCTGTTATTGCAGACCCCACAGGATTAACGTCTCTTTCTGCTACTCAGGAAGATATCTTTATTCCCAGCAGCTGCCTTAACTCCACTGTAAGCGGTCTTATCAGCAGAACTCTACATAATCAAAGTTTTATTGCACCTGGTGACTTTCACGGAGTCAAGATTTATAACGAATTTTCCGAGTATGATTTATCAAATTTCTTTATAAATAAAATTAGTAATTGCTTTAAAAAGATAAATTCATTAAAATTATCTCTAAAATCTGATATAATAAAAAAAGAAAACATTAATGAACAGATTTTGAAAATACAAAAAGAATTCAGCATAAAAGAATGGAACAAAATAAAGCCGGGAATAGGCGAAACTACGAGAGTGCTTCTCCGCAGAAATGCCCTTCTGGTACTTGTCAAAAATTTTGACAACAAAAATATACGTCATATTTTATATCTCGCAGAGAAAAAAAACATAAAAATAGTTGAGTATAAAGATATGAATTATGAATGTGCAGGTATTATAACCTGATTTTACAGCTGGCAATAATATAACATATATATTTTTTAAGGAGGAAAAGTTATGGCAATAAATTTGCAAAAAGGACAAAAAGTTGATCTGACTAAAGGAAACGAAGGATTAACTGATCTTTTAGTAGGACTGGGATGGGATGCTGCAAAGCCATCAGGAGGCGGACTTTTCAGCGCATTTAAATCTGCACCTTCCATAGACTGCGATGCTTCGGTTCTGATGCTTGAAGCAGGAGATAAGCTGGTTACTGAAAAGGATGTAGTTTATTTCGGGAATCTTGCACATAAAAGCGGTTCTATTAAACATATGGGTGATAACCTTACTGGTGACGGTGACGGCGATGATGAGCAGATATTTATTGATTTATCAAAAGTTCCTGCAAATATTGAGAAAATAGTTTTCGTTGTTAATATTTACAAGGCTTCTGATAGAAAGCAACATTTCGGAATGATAAAAAATGCATTTATAAGAATTTTGGACAATAAAAAGAAAACAGAACTTTTACGTTTTAACTTATCTGATAATTATACTGATAAAACTGCTCTTTTCACAGGGGAAGTTTACAGATATAACGGAGAATGGAAATTTACCGCAGTTGGTGAAGGAACTGCAGATAAAGGCTTGAAAGAAATTATTCAAAGATATTTATAATATATTTTAGGAGGGAAAATGGCGATTAATCTTACAAAGGGTCAAAAAATTGATCTTACTAAAACAAATTCAGGATTAAATAAAATAATGGCTGGTCTGGGATGGGATACTAATAAGTACAGCGGAAACAGTTCATTTGATCTTGATGTTTCTGTCTTTTTGCTTGATGCAAATGACAAGGCTACATCTGAAAGAGACCTTGTTTTTTATAACAACAAAAAGGATGCTTACGGAGCTGTGGAACATCTTGGTGATAATCTTACCGGTGAAGGTGAGGGAGATGACGAACAGGTTCTTATTACCCTTGATAAAATACCTGACCAGATAAGTAAAGTAGTATTCACTGTTACTATACACGAAGCTGATGAAAGAAGACAAAATTTCGGACAGGTTTCCAATTCTTTTATCAGAATAGTCGATACTGAAACAAATACTGAGCTTTTAAGATTTGATTTAGGAGAAGAGTTCAGCATTGAGACTTCTATTGTAATAGGAGAATTATACAGATATAACGGGGAATGGAAATTTAATGCCGTAGGCGGAGGATTCCACGGCGGACTTGCTGCACTTTGCGGTAACTACGGATTATAATAATAGGAGGAGTAATTATGGCAGTTTCATTAACAAAAGGACAAAAAGTAGACTTAACTAAGGGAAATCCCGGTCTGGAAAAAGTCATTGTAGGCCTTGGATGGGATACTAACAGATACGACGGAAGTGCTGATTTTGACCTTGATGCATCTGCATTTTTATTAAATGCAAACGGAAAAGTCTTAAGAGATGAAGATTTCATTTTTTACAATAATCTGGAATCAGAAACAAAAGCAGTTATTCATACAGGGGACAACAGAACAGGCGAGGGTGAAGGCGATGACGAGTCTATTCTTATTGATTTCTCAAAAGTCCCTGTCAATATTGAAAGAATAGCTATTGCTGTTACTATACATGATGCAGCTGAAAGACATCAGAATTTTGGTCAGGTTTCTAATGCATTTATCAGAATAGTAAATGAAAGCAATAATGAGGAGATTCTGAGATACGATCTTGCTGAAGATTTCAGTATAGAAACTGTTTTAGTTATTGCAGAACTCTACAAACATAACGGGGAATGGAAATTCAATGCTGTAGGAAGCGGATTTCAGGGAGGACTTGCGGCTCTGTGCAAGAACTTCGGAGTTAATGTATAATACCAATGAAAAACGAAAGAGGTGGATAGCTTGAAACGGGTTCATCTTTCTAATTTAATAGAATCAAATGATATTTTTCAAGACATTTTTACAAAACAGTCTGACAGGACAGCAAAGACTGATAATTACTATGTTTATTTTGCCAGTATAATAGGAATTCATAACTTACAGGACTACTGTGATTTTTTGGCAAACATAAAAGATAAGGCAGTAAAATATAAATCGCAGTATCTGCTGTTTAACGAAAAAATTCCGTTTGCTGCAGATCCTGACAGAGTAAACCGTATACTGGCTTTAATCAATGCAGTTAATCTTGAGAATCTTCAGAATAGTTTTTTGAATATTGTTAATGACGAAGAACTAAATGCAAGACTGAAAAATGGACTCGCTGTAATATATGAACTTGCCAGAAAGAATAATCTTCTGAAAACACCAAGTATTGAGAAAAATTTTGTGGTAAAAATGATCATCTGGGCTCAGGATAATCTAAAGGATATTACCTGGAAGCTTAATGACAACCCAAAAGTCTTTTATTTCGGAAAAATAAAGGAACATGAGGCGCTGTTTCTCTTTCTTCTGCTTGCTGTGGGTTTTGATGTTCTTTATATAAATCCTGCGGAAGATCCTTTTGAAAAGTATACTTTCAAAATTCCTATACAAAAATTTGTTTATGGTATACAAAATTCCAATAATAACTCTACGTTTGAATTTTTTTCCGATCAGGGAAAGGTGGTAAATAAGATTACTTCTGCTACTAAGATAGCCAGTGAAGAACTGAAAGAAAACTTTTTCACACCTGAATCAGGGATTTTCAGACCGTTTCAGTTTGTAAACGGAAATACACAGTCTCTCTTGATTAACGGTACTCTTGAAGATTTGGAAGTATATTTTCATCAGCCGGCAAAAGTGAGACCGGGATTTCATATACAGAATGAAGATACTGTAGTTATACCTAATTTTTTCTTTAAAGTAAACGGCGTAAATCTTGACCGTATAAAATATTTTACTTTAATTAATAATCTCAGAAAGAATAAAAATACCCTCTTTGCCGGTACAGTGAATATTGTTCCTACTCCTATTGATAAATCTAGAGTATTTTCGCTTGATTTTTCCATAGACAGAAATAACAAGCTTATAAAAGAGGAATTAAGACTAAATCCGTTATACAGAATAAAAAATATCAGATTTGAATTAGAAGAGTTTATACTGTCTAAAATAGAAGAAACTATTAATACTGCTATTTTCAGAATTAATCTGGAAAAAAAGGAAGTTCTTCATTTTATTGCTTCTGTGATTTCTATGGATTCCAAGGTACTTTACGCACTGGAAAGTTTTGATTTTACGCAAAATATACCAAAAATCGTGATTTACACAAGCCACCTTGAAGATATGAATATAGAATCCGCATATTTGTTTGCATTTTTGAACAGAGTGGGATTTGATATAGTTATCTTTAATACAGCCGGCGGCGGGAGCATAGAAAATTACATTGACAGCCACTTCTTTAATACTATATTTTTAGAAGAATTCGTAAGAGACCTCCCCCTAAAAACAGAGGCGGAACTGAGAGGTCCTTCTATTATCAAGAAAATATTTAATATTTAAAAATAATAAAACAGTTTTTGTGCTGTTTTCAACGAAGGAGATAAATATGATTGATTTTAAAAAGAAATTTGAGCTATCTTTGCCTGATGAAAATGTACAGGAGGAAAGACCTGCTCCTGTAATGCCCGCAGAGATTGCCGAATATTCAAACGCTTACAAGCTGGAACTAAGAGATGATCCTGACGTTCAGGCCCTTACTTCTGAGGTAGTAATTGACGATCTGAACAGTATCTTGTTTTTTGGTGATTCAGCTTCTAAAGGGATTTCCAATGTTTCTGACAGCCTGCTTCACCAGATGAGAGGGGTAAAAGTCGAGGAAAGCAGCGAGCTTATTGTTAAGCTTACTAAAGTAATGGATAAGTTTGACCCGAAAGAATTTGAGAAGTTTAGTGTATATAAAGAACAAGGGCTTGTTAATAAGCTTTTCGGCAAGGCAAAAGATGTTATAGAGAAATTATTTTCCAAGTATGAAGATCTTGGTGCCGAAGTGGATAAAATTTATGTTGTTTTGAAAAGATATGAAGCTGAAACAAAACAAAGCAATATGAATCTTGAGCAGATGGCTAAAGCCAATGTGGAAACGTATGAAATGCTTGAGAAATATATAGTTGCCGGTGAATTGGCTAAGGAAGAAGTGGATAAATACATTTCCGAATATGAGATAAAAGCTCAGAATCCTGAGGATCAAAAGGCTATGATGATTTATCAGTCGCTTCTTCAGGGAAGAGATATGCTTGATCAGAGAATATATGACCTTAGAATGTCAGAAAATGTGGCGATGCAGACTATACCTATGATACAGATGATACAGCTTGGTAACTACAATCTTATAAGAAAGATTAATTCGGCTTTTCTTATTACACTGCCTATTTTCAAACAGTGTCTTGCACAGGCTATCATGCTGAAAAGACAGGAGTTACAGGCAAAATCAATGCAGGTTCTGGATGATAAGACTAATGAGCTGCTTGTAAGAAATGCTAATTCTGTAGCTAGAAACACTACTACTCTGGCAAAAATGGCCGGGACAAGTTCTATAAAGATAGAGACTATCGAGGAAACTTGGAGAACTATTACTAATGGTATTAATGAAACTAAGAAGATACAGGAAGCTAATAAAAACGACAGAGAGAAAAATACTCTTAAGCTTGAGGAATTTAAGAAACAGATTAAGAGCAGTGAGTACTCGCCTAAGAAATAAAAATGCCGCCGGGATGGGCGGTTTTTTTAATTAAAATTTTTATTTGATTATAATTTTATAAAATGTTAAAATATATAAAATTAAATTATACAAGGGGTGAAATATGAGTGATATAGCAAAAGTATTTAAAAATGATGTTAACTGTGATATTTATATTGGAAAAGGAGCAGGTACACAAATAAATAAAGATTTCACTGCAACAAAAAATGAACTTAAAATAGTTTCTCCGTATTATTATGACTCTTTTACAGATCTAATTCTCGAAAAATTAAAAAACTCTATTAAAGTAACTTTAGTTGTTAATGATGATAAAAGATTAAGACCATTTTTGAGAAAAATTATTAAACAAAATGACAATATTGATAAAAGTGCAAAAACACGTTTTGATGAGGGAGTGTGCAAGAAAGTCTGTAAATTAAATCTGATATAATAAAAGATTTGTTTTTCATATATTGATTTATCTAT
>NZ_JAMZGM010000056.1 GCF_024158605.1 Sebaldella sp. S0638
TATTACATAAAGTAACAAAGATTTTAAGTAGTTAATTTAGCTTTTTTAACTACAAACATATTATACAAGGAGGTAATTATGTTTATAAAAGAATTTATTGAAATTTTACTTGAAGGCGGATTACTGATACTGCTTGCAGCGGCAGGATTATGTCTTTTTGAAAACAATCAGAATGAGGAAGAAGAAACTCCCGAAAAAAGATGTAATAAAATAAAAAAGACTACCCCGTTTTATAACTTCATCATAGAAGACCCTGACAAAATGAAAAAAATCCTCTGACAGAACCAAAAAAACAAAAAACAGAAAAAATAAAACACCCCGCCTGTGTGATATTTTAGTGCTGAATAAATAACCGCCGCCACCCGTTTTACAGATTCCCGCTGTATATTTTTAGCATGCTCCAATACTCCCCTGCTTTCAGGGTTATTTTCAAGCGCACAAAAAAAGATGTCTCATTAAAGACACCCTATATTATATAATCAAGCGTGTAATTTTCTTCATATTTATTCAGAAGATCCTCAAGAGTTATGTTATTCAGAAGATTACTTACTGCTTCGTCTATTTTGTCATATACTTCTTTACAGATTATTGATACGAAAACTGATTTATCTGCAGTTTCCTCACACTCAGGTATATCTATGGTTTTTTCCAGACATCTTAGTATTGTTCCCACAGATATTTCCGACGGTTTGCCGGCCAGCTTGTAACCTCCGTATGCACCTCTTGTGCTTACGAGCAGTTTTTCCCTATTTAATATCTGAACTATCTGTTCAAGATATTTTTCCGAAACACCCTGACTGGCTGCTATATTTTTTAAGGATGTACATCTGCTTTTGGTGCAGTTCCCTGCAAGTTCCATCATCAGATACAGTCCATATCTGCCTTTAGTAGATATTCTCATTTATTATCACCTTTATTATTTATATAAAATATAATCATTGACTACGCGAAACATTATATCACATTTTTTAATTCATATCAAATAACTAGGATTTATCTGATACATTCATTATTTATATTATAAAATATATATTTTTAAATTGACTTTTCATATACAATCATATAAAATAAATCATACTAAAAAACTATGAATTAGAAACAGGAGAGGTTATGGAATTAGATTTTATCTTTATGAAAGAACAGATCCCGTTATTTGTAAAAGCTTCTGTGCTTACGCTTCAGATAGCTTTGCTCGGAATAGCCGGCTCTGTTCTTTTAGGCATAATAAACAGCGTTATTATTTATTATAAAATAAAAATACTGGATAAAATTGTCGCTGTATATGTAGAAGTTTCAAGGAATACACCTCTGCTAATACAGATTTTCTTTTTATATTTCGGACTTCCGGCACTTGGAATAAAACTAAGCAATTATACCTGTGCCCTTACCGGAATAATTTTTCTCGGCGGAAGCTATATGACAGAAGCTTTCAGAGCCGGACTGGAATCTATCGAAAAAGTTCAGATAGAATCCGGACTCAGCATAGGGCTTTCCAAAAAACAGCTTATGCGCTATGTAATATTCCCGCAGGCGTTTCGTATTGCACTGCCTGCCATAGGAGCAAACTTTATTTTTCTTTTAAAGGAAACTTCTGTTGTTTCTGCAATTTCAGTAGCGGAACTTTTATACACTACAAACAGCCTTATTGCAATATATTACAAAACTTATGAAATGTTGTTTTTACTTGTTATTTCATACTTTATCCTTATTGGGCCGCTCTCTTTTATTCTATATCTTACAGAAAGAAGGATGAAATATGACTAATTTTGACTACAGTACACTTGCTCAGATTTTTCCTGCTTTACTTGAAGGTTTGTGGGTTACTCTGAGAATTGCCCTGTTCTCTATAATTTTTTCCGTTATATTCGGAATTATTCTTGGAATTATCATGAATTCCCAAAATATTATTATACGGATAGTTACCAGAGTGTACCTCGAAGTTTTCAGGATTATACCTGTTATTGTATGGCTCTTTGTGGTATTTTTCTGGATTCCCATGGGTACAGGTCTGAATATTACTGGTGAAGGTGCCGCTGTTTTGGTATTTTCCATGTGGGGAAGTGCTGAAATGGGAGATCTTGTCCGAGGAGCAATAGAGTCGCTTCCGAAGATACAGTCTGAATCGGCTAAATCTATCGGATTAAATAAAATACAGATATACTATTATGTTCTTATACCTCAGGCATTAAAGAGAGTTATTCCCTCTGCCATAAACCTGAGTACCAGAATTATCAAAACTACTTCCCTTGTTGTCCTTATAGGAGTAGTTGATGTAGTAAAAAAGGGACAGCAGATAATCGAAAGGACAAAAAGTGCATTCCTTATATATGCCCTGCTGTTCTTTATATATTTTATAATTTGTTATCCATTGTCATATTATTCCAGAAAGCTGGAAAAATCAAGGGAAAACTAATTTTATTGTGAGGTGAGAACAATTACAGAACCGGTGTTGGAACTAAAAAATGTTTCAAAATATTATGACAAAAAGAAAGTATTGGACAATGTAAGTCTGAATATAAAAAAAGGCAGTGTAAATGTCATACTCGGCCCGAGCGGCTGCGGTAAAAGCACTCTTCTTCGCTGCTTAAACGGCCTTGAGCCTATACAGGAAGGTAATATCGTATTTTCCGGAATAAATTTAAATGATAAAAAAGTAAAATGGGAAAAAATAAGACAGCAGATAGGAATGGTTTTCCAAAGTTATGACCTTTTCCCGAATATGACTGTTATTGAAAATATACTTCTTGGTCCGCTGAAGGTTCAAAAAAGAGATAAAAATGAAGTGCTTAAACAGGCAGAAAGTCTTTTGGAAAAAGTCGGGCTTGCAGACAGAAAAGACTCATATCCCAAAGAGCTGTCAGGCGGTCAGAAACAGAGAATTGCAATTGTAAGAGCACTTTGCATGAATCCTGAAATAATGCTTTTCGATGAAGTAACTGCCGCTCTTGATCCGGAAATGGTGATGGAGGTTCTGCAAGTTATGCTGGATCTCGCAGGGCAAGGTATAACAATGGTAATTGTGACTCATGAAATGAGATTTGCCAGAGCAATTGCAGACAGAATAATTTTTATGGATGAAGGAAAGATATGTGAAATGAAAGATCCGGAAACTTTCTTTACGAATCCTGAAACAGAACGTGCAAAATTGTTTTTAAATAAATTTACATATATAGAAAATATGAAAAGGAGCGATTAATCATGAAAAAATTATTATTTTTAAGTCTGATGGTTTTAGTTTTATTTGTATCATGCGGAAATAAAAATGCCGCTGATGATAGTGCCAAAACTAGCGGAGAAATAGAAAAAATCAAAAAAAGAGGAGTATTAAAAGTTGGTGTTTTTACAGATAAACCGCCTTTTGGTTTTATTAATGAAAAAAACGAAAATGACGGCTTTGATATTGCGCTGGCAAGACAGTTTGCAAAAGACCTTCTTGGTGATGAAAATAAGATAGAATTCGTCCCAGTGGAAGCTGCGAGCAGAGTTCCCTTTTTACAGTCTGATAAGGTAGATATAATTATGGCTAATATGACTGTTACTCTTGACAGGGAAAAAGTCGTTGATTTTGCCAATCCTTATATGAAAGTAGCTATACAGATACTGGGAAATGATAAAGACAACGTAAAGTCCGTAAATGATCTGAAAGGTAAAAAATTAATTGTTAATAAAGGGACAACAGCTGATATCTTTTTCACTAAAAATTATCCTGATATAGAACTGCTTCGTTTTGATCATAACACAGAAGCTTTTCAGGCTCTAAAAGACGGAAGAGGTGCTGCTCTTGCACATGACAGTCTTCTTCTTTATGCTTGGGCAAAGACTAATCCCGGATTTACCATAGTTAATGAAAAACTGGAAGAACCGTCTCCTATTGCGCCTGCCGTAAAGAAAGGGAATAACGAGCTGAGAGAATGGATTAATAACGAACTCACAGAATTAGGAAAACAGAACTATCTTCATAAAATTTATGATGAAAAATTAAAAGACATCTTTGGAGATGCTGTAAGTTCTCCTGATGAAGTTGTAACAGAGGGCGGCATACTCAAGTAATTCTTTTTAAAATATAATATCTAAGACTTTGATAATCTCAAGGTCTTATTTTTTTATTTAAATATCGAAAATATACGTTGTTTCCTTGACTTTTCATACTTTTAATAATAAAATATTCATAACTATATTTATAAATAAACAAAATGATAAATAAAAGAGGAGCTGAGGAAAAATGTCACAGCAGTTTGAAAAACTGACTTCCGATCTGTTAAAAGCCAGATTTCCGTTACTTTATATTAATTCCTGGGAAGAACAGAGAATTATCGACCATGTTAACTCCATGGCGCAAAATAAAGAGTTAATAAAGACTACACGTAATGTTTTTACATGGTCACTGACTGATGGTCTGGTACCCGAACAAAGTAACACTGACAGCTTTGACAAGCAGCCGCTGTCTGATACTACCGCTCCTTATTCCTTTTTGGAATTTATAGAACAATATGAAGAAGCGGCTATTTTTATAGCAAAAGATTTTCATGTTTTTTTCGGACAGGAAGGAAGATATTCTCCTGATTCGAAAATAATAAGAAAACTGCGTGATTTAGCACCAAAATTACGTACAGGCAAGAAACCGAAAAATATTATTTTTGTCTCTCCTGTTCTTGTTTTACCTGTGGAATTGCAAAAAGATGTCACTATTATTGACTTTAACCTTCCCACTGTGAAAGAAATAAAGGAAGTTTTGATTGATTTAATGGAGGCAAATTCACAAAATCCAAAGATTGAAATTAACCTGAGCGAAGATGAAGTAATGCGTATGGCTACAGCAGCACAGGGGTTGACATTAAATGAAGCAGAAAATGCATTTTCCAGAGCTTTGGTAAAAGATGGAAAAATGAATATCAATGACTTAAAAATTATCACTGAGGAGAAACAACAGATTATTAAGAAAAACAGTGTTCTTGAACTGGTTAATAATAATTTTGGTTTATCTGAGGTCGGCGGTCTTGGAAACCTGAAAAAATGGCTTGCCAAAAGAGAAAAAATCTGGCTTAGTTCAGGAAATTTTCCATATCCAAAAGGAGTTCTTATAGCAGGTATTCCGGGCTGCGGAAAGAGTCTTATTGCCAAAGCAATCAGTGCCAGCTGGAAATCTACCCTTTTAAAGCTTGATATTGAAAGGACATTTAACGGTCTGACAGGAAGCAGTGAGGAAAACATGAGAGAAGTAATAAAAACTGCTGAAGCTGTTTCTCCTTGTATTTTGTGGATAGATGAAATAGAAAAAGGTATTCCCGCTGTGGAAAATCTTAATGACAGCAGTCCTTCCAGCAGAGTTTTCGGTAATTTTCTTTCATGGCTCCAGGAAAAAGAAAGTCCTGTATTTATAGTCGCTACTGCAAACAATATCAGTCATCTGCCCCCTGAGCTGATGAGAAAAGGCAGACTTGATGAAATTTTCTTTGTTGACCTTCCTGTTTCAAGTGAAAGAAAAGAAATATTTTCAATTCATATAAAGAAAAAGATAGGAACTGATTTGCTTGATTTTGAAATGAATGACGGCACGCTCACAAAACTTTCAGATATAACAGAGGGCTTTACCGGGTCAGAAATAGAGCAGGTCGTCATAGAAACACTATATAATGCATATTCAGAAAATAAAAAAGTACAAATATCCGATTTTATAAAAATTATAGAATTCACAGTTCCTCTTTCGGTGACACAGCCTGAAATAATCAGAAATCTAAGAAACTGGGCTGATACAAGAGCTGTAAATACTACTCCGAAAAGTGAACTTAGCGGCTACACTGATAATACAAAAACAGAATCCAGTAATGGAGAATATAACGTTATCGTCAGCCGCGGCGGACGGATGTTAGATTTCTAATCATATAAAAATTTAAAGGAGTATTTTATGAATTATAGTTATAATGAAGAAAAAGCAAAAAAACCACTTATCATCTGGGCTCTTCTCACTTTCTTAGGAATCTTTAACTGGATTTTATTTTATTATGCCGGTTTAGATTCCAAAGATAAAAGATATATTTATGTGGGGCACTTTTATCTTATAATAAGCACAAGTTTCATACTATCTGTCTCATTTAACTGGTATATACTGTCATTAATTTTAGCTTTTTTTGCGTTGTTTGGTTATCCTTTTGGTATTCTATACAGTTTTATAACATTAAGTTCCTACAGAAAGAGGCTTGTTTTACTTGGGAAACTCACTCCTTCTGATTTATTGAACCATAATATAGGTAATCTTAATAATATTGAATTGGAACACTTGGTAAATACTAAATCTTATAACAAAATTCAAACAGGACAGGTATTCCAGAATACTGACGAAGCTGGCAGTTATAATGATAACTTTATCGAGAATAGAGCAGAAACGCCGTTAAAAAAGACTCCGCTTCAGGAAACACCGAATATAGAAGATAATAATTTTGAAAAAATAAATATTAATTCTACTTCTGAATCTGAATTTACAGTAAACACTAGATCTTATAGCAAAACCCGGATAGAACGGGTATTCCAGAACGGTGACGAAGTTAGCAGTTTTCATGACAGCTTTGTTGAGAATATAACAGAAACGCCATCAAAAAAGACTTCGTTTCAGGAAACAACAGATATAAAAGATAATAATTTCGAAAAAATAAATATTAATTCTGCTTCTGAATCTGAATTACTGTTATTACCAGAAATCACTCCGGAAATCGCCAAGCGAATAATTTCTGTAAGAGATCAGGCAAATGGTTTTAATTCTATTGATGAATTGGAGACCCTCGTAACTTTAACCCCGTATATAATTTCAAAACTTCAAAATAAAATTATATTTGGAAAATTTGAAAATAAAAATGCTGACAACAGCAGTGAACAAAAAAACAAAAGAATTCTTGATATATAGAATATAAATAAATTTACTAAAATAATGAAAGATCAAAAGGAGAACTTATGAATTCAGAAAATAAAAAATCCGTATCTAATCTATGGGTATTTCTCACAGCCTTTGGTATTTTTAACGTCATAATTTTTTATCATGCTGGTATAAAATCAAAATCCGGGAAATATATAAAAGTTGGTCATTTTTACTTGCTGCTTATTTTTCTTTCTATTTTTATAAATTTAAATATTTCTTTTATTACAAATACTGTATTATTCTTGTATTTAACAGGTTATGTCTTTGGATTACTTTTCGCAGTCAAGACTTTCCCTTCATACAAAAAAAGACTTATAATGTTAAGGCAGCTGGACACTAACTCTTTAAATAACAAAAAAATATATCTGATGAGTAATCAAAATCTGGAAGATTTAATAAGAAACAGTTTGCCTGTTTCCTTAGAAAGCACCGTAAAAACTTCTGTCTTTACTAATTCAGATAATTCTAAACCTGATATTTATACTGAAAATATTGAAGATGAATATCTCGAGTATAACGGAGAAAAAATCAAGATTAACAGTGATTCTGAAGAAAAACTCGCTGATCTTCCATTTATAACAAAAGAACTAGTCAGAAAAATTATATTGGAAAGAAAACTGGGAAGCGGCTTTAGAAATGAGGGTGACCTGCGGAATAAACTCGGACTTAATGAACGTAATGCTAAAATACTGGAACGAAGAATTGATTTTTCATTTGAAGATAAACAACAACAATAAGCCATAAAATAAATAATAAAGTAATCTTACTAACAAAGGGGGTTCTATGATTGATAATTTCATATTTACAATAAACGCTGTTCTCCCTGTTTTTATAATGATTTCACTGGGATATATTTTTAAACGCATAAATCTAATTAATGAAAATTTTATCAGTACTGCTAATAAATTTGTTTATATGGCTGCCATTACAGCGTATTTATTTCGCTCTACTGCTATGACTAATTTTCATGAAATAATAGATTTGAAGTTTATTTTATTTATTACTGCCGCTACATCACTTAGTTTTCTGTCTGTCTGGCTTATAGCCGAACTCTTATTTAAAGACAAAAGTTCAGTGGGAACCTTTGTTCAGGGGTCTTTCAGAGGAAATTTTGCTTTTATAGGAATTCCTATGGTAATAAGTATTCTTGGAAATGAAGGTGCTGCCAAAACATCACTTGTGATTATGTTTGTTATTCCTATATATAATATTCTTTCTGTTTTCATACTTTCTATACGTTCATCAAAAAAGAAAAAGCTGAAAATAAAAAGAATATTAATGGATGTTTTGAAAAATCCCTTGATTATATCTATTATGTTTGGTATAGTTTTTTCTCTTTTGAACATAAAGATTCCTTATCTTCTGGATAAACCGCTTGAGTCTCTCGGAAGTATCTCTACTCCGCTTGCACTTATTGTTATTGGAGGCTCTTTCAGCTTTAGGAATGCAGGAACAAAATTAAAACCCGCTCTTCTGGCAGCTTTATTAAAAACAACTATAGTTCCTTCTGTAGTTATCTTTTTTGCTATATTATCAGGACTTAGAGGCGGAGACCTTATTATTATATTCGTTATGGCAGCAGCTCCCACGGCTATCAGTTCGTATATCCTCAGTGTTATTATGGACGGAGACAGCGACCTCGCAGCCAGTATTATTATATTCTCTACGATTATTACAGCTTTTACCAATACTCTGGGAATTTATCTTTTTAAGAGTTTTGGGGTTATATGATATTTTGAATTTACTATAAAAGGCAGTGTTACCCACACTGCCTTCACCATATCCATTTCTAACTCCGCCAATTACCACGATATTCTAAATCCGGCTTTTATCATCTGGTTATCATTATCGTCAGATATTCCTTTATTATATTCACCATATAATTTTATCTTATCCTTAAATCCATACTCTATTCCCAACCCAAGATTCAGATCATCTCTTCCTGCCTCTCTTGATTCCAGTACCACTGTATCACTAAAGCCCGCAAACTTTATATCTCTGTCTTTATACGGATTTCCTGTTTCGTATGAATATTTTACTTTTGGTACTACCTTAAAACTGGAAGTCCCATTTTTAAACACAGTCATTTCTGATTCCAGTCCTATTTCCGGTCTAACTGAGAAAGCATCCGACGGTTTCACATCCATACTGTAATTAGTCCCACTTTCTGTATATCCGTCCTGTGATAAATAATCAATACTTATTCCTGCCATTGGTCTCAGATTTATTCTGTCTGTTATATCATGAGTATATTTCAGCTGTGTTTTTCCATTTACAGACCATGAATCAAAACTTCCTTTTACTTCCCTGTTTGAATTATCATATGTTATTTTTCTGCTTGTATCTGTATTTGATATATTATAACCAAGGGTACTTGTCCATACAAGTTTATCGGTCATTACCTGTTCCACAGCTCCTTTTATTGTCCATGTATCTGTATCTTGGCTTGATTTACAGCTGTCTTTGTAATCAACATTGGAATTAAGATACCCGATAAATCCTCCCACAGATGTATTCTCTCCTGTTTTTTTCATCATTCCTGCTGTGAATCCAAAGCTGTCACCATCATAACCCATAGTATTCTCTTTTGTATCAGCCTCTGTATTTCCTCCAAGAAAGTTTAAATAAAATCCCTGATTAACATCTGATTTTTTATCTAATAATTCAAACACGCCGTTTTCAAGTATTTTATTCTGCTGTAACTGCTGATATGTCAGATTAGACACCACACTTTCTCCGGTTATTTCTTCCTGAGCTTTTTGTGCCGCTGCTTCT
The DNA here is from genome assembly GCF_024158605.1 of Sebaldella sp. S0638. Lineage (NCBI taxonomy): Bacteria > Fusobacteriati > Fusobacteriota > Fusobacteriia > Fusobacteriales > Leptotrichiaceae > Sebaldella > Sebaldella sp. S0638. Next base: position 9,686 of record NZ_JAMZGM010000056.1, read on the forward strand.
GAAGTTACATTTTTCTTCAAAGAATTATACAAGTTATTTTTTTCGCTGTTATTTTCTGAACCGGAATAATTACTTTCAAGCACTTTTCCCAGATCGCCGCTGAATACCTCACCAAAATCTTTTCTTTTCATTGTCATACTATATTCATCTGACTCATTTTCCACTGAAGCTGTGAAAAGATACGAATCTGATACTACACTGCCTGATCCTTTTATATCATTTACCTTCACATTCTCCAAAATATAACTGTCTTCTGATGAATTCATGGTTCCTTCTGCATTTACATACATATCTCCCTCTAAATTCAATGTAGATGCCTCTATTCCGCCTGTCTGAGTATCTAATATAAATTTCCCTTCACTTTCTATTGTAAAACTGCCTGAGGCTAATATAGTTCCGGCATTTACCAATGTAGATGTACTGTCCAAATCATAAGCCTTACCGCCTGAATTAGAGTTATTTGTATTTACACTTGTTTTATCTTCATAGTCCGTATTCTCCTGAGTTACAGGATCATTTCCATTAAGAATTATTTGTGAATTCTGTCCTATTCTGACAATACTGTAATTCTCTGCTTTTATTCCTGTGGCATTTTCACCGTCTATTCTTATTACTCCGTTATTTGTAAAATCAGTATTGCTTACATACACACCTGTTTTATTTTTACCAGTCAAATGTATTGTTCCATTATTTACCACTGTTGTCGGAGTATCAGATTCTTTAGAATATATACCGTAATTTCCGCCGTTTCTTATTATTCCGTTATTTACTGCTCTTCCGCCGTTATCCAGAAGTATACCATAATTCCCTGTATTTTCTATTGTTCCGTAATTTGTTATTATACTTCCTGCCACAGCCACTGCACCCTGATCACCAGTATTTCTGATTACTCCTTCATTAATACCTCTGGAGTCATTTCTCAGATACATTCCTCTGCTTCCCTGATTTTCTATTGTTCCCATATTTACCGCATCAGAATTTACAGTTGCAAACATTCCAATACTTCCGGTATTAGAGATTAACCCGGTTTCTTTATTAGTTACAATAGAATTTTCCGAGGCATACATACCATATTCATTGCTGTTATTCACCAGTCCGTAATTTTCCGCCTCAGCTCCCGAATTCACATGAATACCAATTGCTCCATCATTCGAAACTATACCGCTGCTCTCATTAACGAATATAGAACCGGCTCCAAGTACATACACTCCGTAATCCTGTGTATTTTGCACCGTACCATAATTATATCCTCTGCCTTCATTTCCTACATACATTCCGTGAATCCCTTCATTTACTATAACTCCCCTGTTTGTCCCTGTTCCGGAATCAATTATATGCATTCCGTTATCCCCGATGTTTCTTAATGTTCCGTTATTTTCTCCTGTTCCCTGTGCTATATAAACGCCGTATTTTCCTGTATTAGCCACAGTTCCTGTTTCATCATTCACAAAAGAAGAACCGGCTTCTGTAACATATACTCCGTATTCCTGTGTGTTACTTATTATTCCTTTATTTACTGCATTTCCTGTACCTATAACATGGATACCGTATTTTCCATTGTTGGAAATTACTCCTGCTGTTTCATTCACAAATACGGCATTTCCTCCCGTTATATATACTCCGTAATCTTGTTCATTGCTTACCGTACCGTTATTATAGCCCTGAGCTCCGTTTTTCACATATATTCCAAATGTTCCGCTATTTGCTATCAATCCGTTATTTATTCCCATTGCTGAATTTTCTATATCCATACCATATCTTCCGTTATTAGATATAACTCCTGATTCTTCATTTACAGCAATTGAACCGGCATTTATTACTGTTATTCCGTTATCTCTTTTATTAGCTATAGTTCCCGCATTTTTCCCGGTTCCTTTGTTTGTAATGTACATACCGTGAAATCCACCGTTCTCTATTCTTCCTGAATTTGATATGCTGCTTCCGGATTCAGAATACATCCCTGCATTACCTGTGTTCTGTATCACTCCTGTTTCGCCGTTTATTCCTGTGCTGCCCAAAACTGCCTGTATTCCTCTGTTACCTGCATTAGTTATAATTCCGTCATTCTGAACAATACTTCCTGTCTCTTCTGCATACATTCCATAGTCAGTCCCGTTGCTTATTACTCCGTTTACTTCATTTACAGCTTTCCCTCCATTTTTTGCAACCATTCCATATGCTTTTTCATTTCTGACAATACCGGAATTCACAGATACACTCCCGGCTCCTTCTGTATATACTCCATAATCACCAGTATTGCTGATTGTCCCATTGTTTGTCATCACTGCCCCTGAATGAAGTGAGACTCCTCCTTTATTCCCGGCTATTGTTCCTTCATTTATAAAGTTTGCATTTTGTGATATTTCTGCAGAGAAATTTTTCGTTTCATTGTCTGTATAATACGATTCTATGATATATTTATTTACTACATTTGTATTATTATCTATTGCCCATAAAGCAATATTGTCATCTGCCCTGACATTTCCTGCTGTTTCATAATTAATCAGACTGCCCAAAACCTTCTTTTCTGCTTTAATTACTTCATTTTCTTTGACCACAACTATATTTTTTTCTTCATCTTTTACTTCTTTTTCGAAATCATCAGACAAATCTTCCGCTTTACTATCTTTGTCTCCTTCATCTTTCCCCAAATTATCTGTGTACTCTGACATATCCGGAATCTTTATTTCATTTCTCAGATTTGTGCCAGATGATTTTTTCAATCTTCTATTTCCATTTTTATCAGACATTTTATATTCTGAACCTAACATAATAAATTCATTTTCATCTTTAGCTTCTTTAGCTGTAGAAATAGAATTTACAGCCAGCAATAAAAAAATTACATTCATTACTCTTTTTGATTTTTCTTTCACTTAAACTCACTTCCTGTTTTTAATTTTATTTCAAAACAATTAATTTATTTCTATCTTATATTTTAATTATAACATTTACAATTTTGGAATTTCAACTCAATTATATGAAAAACAACCAAAAGAAAATAATCCGTTAATTTTAATGTTACAGTCCTGTTACATTAAAATTCTTTTCTAAGCTTTACATCATTTGAAAATGATTTTTCAGGAAATAAAAATAAAAGATTATGAGCCTTATTATAGATCTCATAATCTTAATATGTAAATATTTAAATTTTTTTCAAATTATTTCTTATTTCTCAAAAGGAAACCATCCGTCTGTATTTTCTATCTGCTTAAATAAATCATCAGGTATCGCCAGTTTTTCTTTAAAACTGCGATTTAGCCTTACAGCTATTTCATCTTCATGATCTTCCTCTGTTTTTTTCACCCAGTCAGGCTCTATTATCAGTTCTCTGCCCAGTGCTGTCATATCCGCACCGCCGCCGACTACTTCCAAAGCCTCATCAGGTGTATGAATACCTCCTACAGCTATTACCGGTACTCTGCCGTTTACTTTTTCAACGATCATTTCTACCATTGATTTGTCATATCCTGAACCCATACTTGGCTTTGCATGTACATCCTGAAGCGAGATGTGGATATAATCCAAATCTTTACCTATAAGTTTTTCCACTAAAACCAGAGTGTCTTCTATTCTTATTCCCGGTGTTTCTATTTCTTCCGGAGAAAATCTGTATCCTACGATAAAGTCTTTTTTCCCGTACTCTTCGGCTACTCTCTTTACTTTATCTATTACTTTCATAGGAAAAAGCATTCTCTTGTTTATGTCTCCGCCCCATCTGTCAGTTCTTCTGTTTGAATGCGGCGAGAAAAACTGCTGTATCAGATAAGTATTTGCCCCGTGTATCTCCACTCCGTCAAAACCTGTATCTATAGCTTTTTTAGTTGCTTTCCCGAAATCATCTATAATCTGGTCTATTTCAGCCTCATGTAATTCTCTCGGAATTACATCAGGAGTCCTTGGACTTGGAATATTTCCTGCACTTACTACTTCTCCGCCGGGGACTAAAGCCGGCACCGCCATTCTTCCGCCGTGATGTATCTGCAAAACTGCTTTTGTTCCTTTATTTCTAATTATCTCTGATAATCTTTTTAAATTCTCATCAGCATTTTCCGCAAATACTGTAAACTGTCCCGGAAATGCAATTCCTCCCGGTGAAACTCCTATACATGCAGTTATAAGCATCCCCAGTCCTTCTGCTCTTCTTTTATAATACTTCAGCTCCTGTTCAGAGACTGTTCCGTCAGGATTCCCGGAAAATGTCGTCATTGGCGCCATTACTATTCTGTTTCTTACCTCTGCACCATTTTTTAAAGTTATTGGAATAAATAAGTTTTTATACTTTTCTTTCATTATAATTACCCTCGCTTTCCAAATAAATTTGTTCATACAATCATAATTAATTATAACAGATATATAAAAAATAAGGAAGTAAAAAATAAAAAGGCTGTGCATAATTTAACCACAAACCTTTTCAATAAGTTATTAATTTTTTTAAACAATATTATTTATTAATTCCAAAGTCAGAAAATCTGTAGATTTCAAATTCATATCCGCAGCAGATAAAATCTTCGCATCTCCTATTCCTATGGAATAAATGCCGGCATCATTAATAGCCTGAAGCCCTGCATAAGAATCTTCTATCCCCACACATTCAGCTGTATCAAGTCCGAGCAGCTCTGCCCCTTTCTGAAAAATATCAGGAAACGGCTTTGCTCTCACAGATCCGGGTTCTGCAATATTATCAAAATATTCAAGTAATCCCGTTTTTTTCAGAATCAGGGGTGCATTCTTTGAAGCTGATGCCAATGCCAGTTTATACCCGCTCTTTTTCAAATCTGATATAAAAACCTCTATCCCCGGAAGAATGCTGTCTTTATTCAGCCCGTCCAGCAATTTCAGATATCTGTCATTCTTTTCCTTCATCAGCCTTTCTTTTTCATCTTCTTCCAATACTACATTTCCAAAGTCAAGTATCTTTTGAAGTGAATTATATCTGTCTATCCCTTTCAGACTTTCATTAAATTCCTCATCTATTTGTATCCCCAGTTTATCAGCTGTTTCTTTCCAAGCAAGGTAATGAAACGGCGCCGTATCTACGATTACTCCGTCAAGATCAAATATTACTCCTTTTTTCATGCTTAATTCTCTCTTTCTAAAAACAGCCTGACTGATATTGCCAAACTGTTTATTTATTATTCGATCACTTTAGTTATAATTTTATTCTCATTTATTAATATGAAATTTTCAGATAGTCCTTTAATTCATATTTTTTGCCATTAATATACACCTCTAAAATATCATCACTTTTAGAAGTTAACTCTGTATATTCTTTACATGTCTTTACCCGCAGTCCTTTCCCCCTGAATACCAGAGGAAATTCCAGTTCTTCCCAGACATCAGGCAGCAGAGGATTTATGCTGAGAACTCCGTTATTTTCACTTACCCCGCCAAATCCCTTTATGCATGCAAGCCATACAGCTCCGAGAGATGCGGCGTGTATTCCGTCATTTGAAGAGTTTGGATTCGAACCAAGGTCTATAAGGCAGGCTTTCTGAAAACATTTATAAGCGATATCTTTTTCTCCGAAATATAAAGCTGTTATTGCATGAATTGCCATACTTAGTGATGAATCATGAATTGTTTTGCTTTCATAATAATACCAGTTTTTTCTGATTATTTCACTGTTGAATTTATCCTTAAACAAGTACAGAAACATCACAAGATCTGCCTGTTTCAATACCTGCATATCCACGACCTCATCACGTGTATAATCTTTCAAAATCCCTTGTTTCGAGTCACTCTCCACATATTTGCCGATATCTATTATTTTTTTTGAAAGAAAAGTGTCATCTTGCGGAATAATTCCATTTTTATCAGGCTTCGGAAGATAAATTTTTTGTGTAAAATCTTTAAATAACGGCAATTCTTTATCAAGTCCTAATTTTTCTGATAATTTTAAATATAAGCCATTATCTGTACTTTTAAGTTTTTCAAATAATTCAACTGTTCTGGAAACAGTGTATTCTGCCATATAATTAGTATATGTATTATTATCAATATGCTCTGTATATTCGTCAGGCCCTATTACATCCTTAATCACATATTTACCTGTTTCCGGATCTGTTTCAGCCTTGCTTACCCAGAATTTCCCGCATTCAGCAAGTATTTCCAGCCCCATACTTTTCATGAATTCACTGTCTCCGCTTACATGAAAATACTCTATCACTGCATAAGCTATATCTGCCACTATATGTATCTCTTTTTCAGCAGACCACACTCTGTTTGCTTTTCCGGTTTTTATATTTATTGCTGCGAATTCCGGAGTTTCTTCTTTTCCGTCAAAAGCGCTTTCCCAAGGGAATAAAGCACCTCTGAAATTTTTTGAAACTGCTTTTTTCTTAGCTTCATCAAGATTGATATATCTGTATTCCAAAAGCTGTCTTGCTGTTTTCGGATTAGTATAAAGAAAAAACGGAAGCATAAATATTTCAGTATCCCAAAAGACATGTCCCTTGTAGCCTTCACCAGTAAGACCTTTCGCTGCTATGCTGAACCTGTTATCATGAAACGGAGTCATAATCTGCATATGATATAATGAAAAATTTACTGCAAGACTATCGAATTCATCACTGCTTTTTATTTTAATTTCACTTTTTTCCCAAAAATCCTTCCAACTCTGAGAACTCTTTTGAAATAACTCATCATATGTGCTATTTTCCAGTTCTTTTATTTTTTCCAGTGAATACAACCCTATATCGGTATTTTCCGCGTTGAATTCCTTATCAAGAGAAGTATAAACCAAAGAGATTTTCTCTATTTCCAAAATTTCTTTCTTTCTTATTATTCCTGATATTTCTTCCAGAAGTTTACGGCGTTCTATGGTAAAAGACTTATTAAAATCAGGCTTCACTTTCAGAAATGTATTTAAATATATATCCACGCTGCTTTCAGTGGTTCTTTGAATATACTGCATGAATTTATCTTCATATACTCTTTTTTCAATTTCATAAAAATGCTGTACACCTGAATTTGTCTGTCTGGCATCTATACCGCTTTTTATTTTCACTTCTGCACCTTCATCAAGAGCCTCTATGCTTATCTTTGAACACACAAGATGTCTGTTTTCCAAAGATACATATCTTCTGAAAATCATTTTGAATCTCTTATTTCCCGAATTTTCCCAGATAAGCTCCCTTTTCAGCTCACCTGTTTTCATATCAAGAGCAAAGCTGTATTCATGCACTTTACCCATAAGAAGGCTGAATCTTTCATTATCAATAATAATATCGAATGCTGTCACATCAGCAATGTTAGGAAGTTCGGTTACTTCATTCAGTCCGGCTTTATTATAAGTACCGGCTATAAAAAATCCCCGGCACTGACCCGCGTAATCCTCTTCAAATCCCGCTCTTATTCCCATATAACCGTTCCCTAAAGTCATTAATGCTTCGTGCTTTCCTGATGTTTTCTCAGAAAATTTTGTTTCTTCTATTCTCCATTTATTTATCATAACTCTATCACTTGTCCTGTTTCAGCTGAAGTATACAGTGCTTCTACCAGTTTCTGTATCTCATAGCCTTCTTCGGCATTTGTAATAAGAGAGTTTTTATCTCCCTGACATGCATTAATAAAGTCCCTTACACTTTTTTCCTGTTTATTTTCATCTGCTGTAACTGCTTTTTTGATATCTGCCAGTTCACCGTTAACCTCTGTATAAATTTCCATTTCCGAGAGATTCATTCCGCCTTCGGTACCGAATAACTCTACATTCATTATAGTAGTTTTCTCTTTTATATTCAGTGCAAACGAAGTTTCCAGATTTAAAACCCCTCCATTTTCAAATTTTATATATCCTGTGAGAAAGTCTTCCACCTGAAACTTTTCAGGATTCCATTCCCCTAAAGTCCCTTTATTTTTTTTATTTCCTATTTTAGTATACGAAAAAGCAGAAACAGACTTTATTTTAGGAAATCCTGCGAGATATAACGCCACATCCAGCATATGAACACCAAGGTCGATAAGCGGTCCGCCGCCTTGCAATTCCTTATTTGTAAAAACGCCCCATCCGGGAATCCCCCTTCTTCTGAGGGCTTTTATCCTCCCGTAATAAATATCTCCAAGCTGCCCTGATTCTATTGCTTTTTTCATATATTCCACATCCTGAGAATGTCTGTGATGAAAATTATAAGCAAGAACTCTGCCCTTTTCCTTTGACAGATTCAGCATTCCCAATGCTTCATCTGCCTTTATCCCCGGCGGTTTTTCACAAAATACATTACAGTTATTTTCCAGTGCCAGCACTACATTTTCATAATGAAATTTATTTGGTGTACATATACTTACAATATCCAGCTTCAAAGTCTCAAACATCTCTTTTGCAGTGGAAAAATAATGAGGTATATTATACTTTTCTGCTGCTGCACGGGCTTTTTCAGGAACAGTATCCACAATTGCTGTTATTTCCAATTCTTCGGGATATTTCTGATAATTTGCTATATGAACTGTTTCAGCTATCTGACCCGCCCCTATTATTCCTACTTTTAATTTAGACATAAAAATCTCCTATTCGCAGCTTTTCAGATATTCCAGTGATTTTTGATATTCTTTTTCAGGATTCTCTCCTCTTATTCTGCACTCATACACTACATATCCGTCATAATTTATATCTTTCAGAGTTTTAAACAATTTTTTGAAATCCATGCTTCCTGTACCGGGCTGAAATCTGTGATTTTCAGCAATATGTACATGTTTTACAAGGTCTTTGTTATCTATAAGCGACTGGAACATATTATCCTCATCTATATTCATATGATAAGCATCTGCTATTATTTTTACATTCTGAAATTTTCCTTCTTCTATTATACTTCTTGCCGCAGCAAGAGTATTTATCATATGATCCTGATATCTGTTAAGTGGTTCGAGAAATACTGTAGTATTAGTTTCTCCTGCTTTTTTATCCAATATTTCAAGTGAATCCAGTATAGCTTTTCTGTCACCGACTTCACTTCTTGGTGACTGCATCGGCGGCAGTCTGAAAGTAAACATTCCCCATGCAGCAGGTACTACTATCCCTTTTCCGCCTATTTCCTGCAAAGCTTCCAGTATCTTCTGTATATCTTCTATCCCGTTTAATCTTCTCTCTTCTATAAAGTCACCTATCCAGCCTCTGTATCCTCCGCACGCGCTCACTACGGGAAGTCCTGTTTCCTTGACAGCTTCTTTTACTTCGTCAAGATTATTAAGCAGTAATGAACCGTCTATCTCATATCCGTAAAATCCCATTTCCTTTACTTTTTTGAATCTCTCTTTCAGGCCTCTTGGTAAAAAAGCCTGATCCTGTGTACAAATCTTTAACATGTTATTTTCCTCCTACTATTATTCCCATTTTTATGCTTAAATCAGGATGCTGATCCACATATTTTTCATATGCTTCTGCCGAGTCCGCAAAGTTCACCACAGGGTCTATTATATCTTCACATTCAATATAATTTCTCATTAACAGATCCCAGCATGTTTCTTCTATTCTTTTTCTGTCCCATCTTGGGTAATCACGGTTTGGTTCATTTGAAGCTCTTGAAAACACTATTTTCGCATTGTTAAAATGTGCTTCCCGCCCGAAGTTCAGCCCTTCAGGAAATGGTTTTGCAAATGCCACATATGATATTGTTCCTCCGTAAGCCAGTCCTTTCAGCGATGACTGAAGAGCCTGCATACTTCCGCTTGTTTCTATTATAGAGTCTGCTCCCATTTTATCCGTAACTTTTTTTATTTCAAGACCTACATCACATGTCGTAGGATCATAACAATAATCTGCACCATGTTTAGCCGCTATATCTCTTCTTATTTTTATAGGGTCTACACCTATTACTATTCTTGCCCCGGCTTTTTTGGCAAGCTGTACCAGAATCTGCCCTATTGCGCCAAGACCGATTATTACTACATAATCTCCTGCTCTTACGTTAGCATCCCTGAATCCGCTCATAGCAAACTGTGCAGGATCATAGCACACTGCATTTTTCCATGAAACACCTTCTGGAAGTTTTCTTAATTTATAATTATCCACTGCATTTACTATCTGTGTCTCCCTTATGGGACCATATGAACATACAGTATCTCCTATCTCGAATTCTGTAACATTTTTTCCTTTTTCAGTAATTTTTCCCACAAACATATTACCAAGGTTAAATTCTCCAAAAACCACACCTCTTGCTTCACTTTCACCTCTTTTTTTGAAAATCTGCCATTCAGGATCATAGTCTTCATCTATAAAAGGACTAAGTCCTCTGAAATCCACCACTTCTGTACCATGTTTCGGCGAAGCGAATTCCACTTTTACCTTTACTTCGTTGTCTGCTGTTTCTCTGTCTTCATAATCCAGTAATTCAGCCTTTCTGGGTGCTGTAGCAATTAATGCTTTCATGATTTTTTCCTCCTGTTTGTTATCTTCTAAAATTTATTTTTTATACCTGTTAAAACTATATAAATATAAACCAATGTACAGAATATTTTTTCTGATGTCGGATAAAATTATCCTTTTACCCCGCCGGCTACCATATTTCCCCTTATGAATTTTTCCGATACTGCGTACATTATTACTACCGGAAGTGCTGTCACAAGCGATGCCGCCATCATTCTTCCCCAGATATAATCCGGCGTATTAAATAATGCATTAAGTCCTATAGGCAGTGTGAAGTATTCGGGTGAAGATATGAATACTACTGCGAACAGGTAATCATTCCATGCTATCATAAAACAGTATATAAATACTGAAGCAATTCCCGCTAAGGAAAGCGGTATTATTATTTTGAAAATGACCTGTATTCTGTTCAGCCCGTCTATCATCCCTGCTTCTTCCAGATCTTTCGGTATAGTATCAAAGTAGCTTTTCAGCATATAAATTGAGGTTGGCAGCGTCTGTACCACCAGTGTTATTATCAATGCTGTTTTTGTATCGTGAAGTCCGAGTTTTGACATAATTCTAAACAGAGGTACTACCAGAAGAATCCCAGAAAACATATATACAGTATAGAAACTGTCATTTATAATTGTTTTTCCCATGAAATTCAGCTTTGATAAACTATATCCCCCGAATATCCCCGCAGCTACAGATATTATTGCTGTAAATACTGCTACCAGAAGGCTGTTCTTAAAATAATTCAAAAACGGAAATATCTTAGGATTGAATATATCCCTGTAATGTTCAAATGTTATATTTCTTGGTATTATTGTCGGCGGATACTGTATAGCTTCTTTTGCACCTTTTAATGATGTAGACAGCATAATTATAAAAGGAAATAAAATTATGAAAAGCATAAATATCAGTGATACATAAAATATTATTTTATTTATTTTTCTTGCTGTTTTACTATTTCTGTTCATTTATATCCACCTTCTTTCTTATAAATATTATAAACGCAAATATTATTACAAAGAGCAGTATTGAAATTGCCGCCGCTTTACCGAGATCATTTCTTGCGAAAGCCATCTCATACAGATATACTCCCAGTATATTTACTTTTTTTGTGAGCAGGTATACATCTGCGAACATATAAAATACCCAAATGGTTCTCAATGTTATTACCACCATAAGTACAGGTTTTATACAAGGGATGGTAATAGCAAGAAACTGCTGCCACCTGTTTGCCCCGTCTATTTCAGCCGCCTCATACAATGTGCTGTCTAATGTCTGCAGTATTGCCAGAAATGATAAAAACGCATACGGGAAAAACTTCCATATAGAAAATAATACTACCAGTATAAAAGCACTTGTAGGATTATCAAACCACAGCGGAGCCTCTGACAAAATATGCAGTTTATCCACAAGCATGTAGTTTATGATTCCGTATATATTATTAAACATATATTTCCATGCAAATACCAAAGATATAGAAGGGACTATATAAGGAAGTATTATCAGAGACCTTGCCGTTCCTTTAAATCTAAAATTTCTGTTTACGAAAATTGCTACGCCGAGACCCACTGCAGTGCTTCCGGCTACAGAAAAAAATGTGTACAAAACAGTAAGAAACAGCGATTTATAGAAATTTACATCTGTTATTACCGTAGAATAATTTTTTATTCCCACTATTTTTGGTGCCAGTCTTGGATTTAAAGGAATTTTCTGAAAACTTATTATAAAGTTATAGATCATAGGATAACCTATCAAAAGAACTATTAATAATATGCTTGGTGCCAGAAGTGCCACGGCCAGCTTTGTATCCTTATAAACTTTAGGTTTTTTCATGATTTTCTCCTATTTTTTATTTTGTTGCCCTGTTTTTATATAAACACAGAATCAGTATAATCTGAAAATTTATACCGATTCTGTCGTTTTTTATTTTGTAATTCCAGATATTTCTTCCTGTGCAGTTTTCATTCCCGCAGCTATATCTTTGTTGTTTACTATTATTTCATTTATCATTCCGCCTATAATTCCTGCGTTGGTAATGTCACCCATTACTATGAAATTTTTCCCGTCTACTACACCGAACATCTGCAGATTATTAAATGAAGATGTAAGATCGGCGCTAAATGCCGCAAATGTTTTTACTACTTCGTTAGATGTGTAATCAGGACTTGTTGCTACTGATTTTATCACAGGCTGAAGCCCTCCCGGCGACATAAGTATCCATTTTGCATTTGACTGGTCTTTCAGCATAAATGCCACAAATTTTTCTGCTGCTGCTTTTTGTTTTTCATCAAGTCCGTTTGTTATAGTAAGTGCAGATACCACTCCAAAAGCTGCTCCTTGTTTCTTAGTAGGTACAGCATATCCTAAATCATCTGTTATTCCTTCTTTGTAAGCAGCCGGAAGAATATAAGTAGAGTAAATAACCATTGGTGCTGACCCGTTCAAAAATGCATCCTTTACCTGTGATACGTCATTTGAACCGGGCATTGTATATTTTGCCAGTTCTTTGTAATATTCTATTGCTTCTTTCATTTCAGGAGTCTCAAGAGCTGCTTTTCCTTCTCCGTTCAGTACATTTGCTCCGTTTGATAACGCAAACTGTGAAAATACCTGTTCTGTCATTACGCTTTTTGCTGTAGCGAGAGCTATACCGTATTTTTTATTGGCAGGATCGTTAAATGCTTTTGCTGCTGCAAGAATATCTTCCCAAGTTTCAGGTTCTTTAAGACCTTTTTCCTGAAAGGCTTTTTTGTTATACCATACACCCTGTACCCATCCGCTTATAGGTACAGCGGCATAATTCGCACCGTCTTCTGTCTTTAACACTCTTAATGCACCGTCATAAAAGCTGTCTGCTCCTTTATCCTGTATTACTTTGTTTACCGCTTCATAGTCTACAAATTCATTTTTTGCCATTACTTTTGCATAATCATTGCTTACTTCTATTACCGCAGGAAGTTTTCCGCTTGATCCGAGAGTAGTTACCTTAGTCTGGTAAGAATCCTCGTCCACCGGTATCTGCTTTATTTTTATATCAGGATTTTCTTTTTCAAATTCTGCTATTATTTCATTTATCTGATCAAGTCTTTCCTGTTCCACCATTGAATGCATAAATTCCACAGTTACCTGTCCGCCTGCTGCCCCAGCTGTATCACCTGTTCCCGCATCTTCTTTTTTCCCGCAGGCAGTCAGAAAAATAATTCCAATAAACAATATCATTAACCTCATACTTATTTTTTTCATAATTTCTCTCCTTTATATAAATATTATTTAATTTCCAGCCATGTAAATCCATAAGGATCTAACTTAATATGATTTCCTTCTGTTGTAGAATTCTCAGCTGCCACTGCACGCTTCACTTCGTAAGGAATTTCCAGCGAAACTTCTTTATCTGAAATATTATTAATAACCAGTATTTTCTCTGTTTTATCTACAGATGTTCTAATAAAAGAGAATACATCACTGCCGTAATTCTCTATTTTCTGCTCTGCATCAGGATTAAAAGCTTTTTCCGCTTTTCTCGATTTTATCAGTTCTTTTAGTTTACTGTAAATTTTACATCTGATTCCATCTTTATTTTCAAGCTCTGAGGTAATCTTTTCGTATTCCAGCTTTTCTCTGTTTATAGTACGGTTCATTCCTGTGATTTTTACACCTTCATAATAATTCTGCGAACCGAGTATACTGTGTACATATACTGCCGGCACCCCCTTAAATGCCAGTAAAACAGCCTGTGCATTTAAAAATTTATTTACTTTTATATCATCTGTATCATTTTTTTTGGATACTGCATTTATATATGAGGAATTTATCTCGTAAGGACTTAGCGAGCCGTCTGTATTTTTCTTATACGAAACTAACGCACCTTCCTGTTCAAGATTTTTTACCATTCTCAGTATTTTTTCCTCCTCAATTATTCCTCTTACAGGATTTATCCCTATTCCGTCATGCGAAGCGAGAAAATTAAAGTATGTTACTTCATCACTGGGAACTTCAAGATTTGAAGCCCATCTGCTGATTACCGTACTGTCTCCGTACATTATTGTGTAAATCACCAGCGGCGGAAGGGGAAACTGATAAACCATCTGCGCCTCGTCTGTACCGTCTCCAAAATATGAAATATTATCTTTGTGAGGGACATTTGTTTCTGTTATCAGGATGGCTCCGGGAGCTGCCTGTTCTGCTGCATCCCTGAAAAGCTTTATTATTTCATGTGTTTTTTCATGGTGTATACATGCTGTACCCAGCTCTTTCCACATAAAACCTACTGCATCCATTCTTATCCAGCTTGCACCTTTTTCCAGATAAAAAAGCAGGACATCCAGCATTTTTATAAGAACCTCCGGATTTTCAAAATTCAGATCTATCTGATCATCGCTGAATGTTGTCCATATATATTTTTTTCCGCAGCTTGTATCAAAAGCAGACAGCAGCGGATGTGTCCTTGGTCTTGTAACCAGACTTACATCAGTATCTTTATCCATTTCTATGAAAAAATTATCATACTCGGGATTACATTTCAGATATTCCTGAAACCATTCACTCTTGGCGGATATATGATTACATACAAAATCAAACATCAGTCTGAAATTTTGTTCTATTTTTTTTATATCATTCCAGTCACCCATATTTTCATGGATTTTTTTATAATCAATTACAGAAAATCCATCATCTGATGAATATGGAAAAAATGGAAGAAAATGTACTAATTCAAATACATCCTTAAAATATTTCCCGGAAAAATCATCAAATGTTTTCAGTGTTTTCTCACCGTCTCTGTATATCTGATCTCCATATGTTATCAAGAGAACATCTTTTTCATCCCATTTTTCTTTTTTCTTAGCTGTTTGTTTTTTTCGGGCATTACTTATCATTGTTTCTATTATCTGAGTATATCTTTCGGCTGTTTCTTCGCCGTATACTTTTGTCATTCTTTCTTTAATTATTCCCAATTTTATAAGCTCCTTTCTGTTTTAACCGCTTGTTTTATCTGCGTTCGGCAGATATAAGCTGTACTCTTATTATTCTGAAAGCATTTATTCAAAGTGCTGTGATCATAAAGCTTCTTCAGAATCACTGCTGAATAAATGACATTTTTCCATATCAAGTTTGAATATTCCGCTGTCTTTCAGCCGCAGACTATCTTCCTGATTCAGCGTCAGCCTTGCTGTTATCTGATTTCCGCCGCAGTCAAAGTATACTATCTCTTCATTTCCCATCTGTTCTTTTACCAGTATATTTCCTTTCAGTGCATTGCTGTCACCATCATGTCCTAGTGTAATATGCTCCGGTCTTATTCCGAATGCCACTTCTTTTCCTATATAGGCTTTTACTTTTTCTTTCATAATCTCAGGAAATTCCAGTACTGTATCTTTTATCGCAAGTGCCATTTTTCCGTTTCTTTCTTCTATTACCCCGTTCAAAAAGTTCATTGTAGGCGATCCTATGAATCCCGCCACGAACTTATTCGCAGGATGGTTATAAAGATTCAGCGGAGTCTCTACCTGCATTATTTTACCTTCCCTCAGCACACATATTCTGTCTCCCATTGTCATTGCTTCCACCTGATCATGGGT
>NZ_JAMZGM010000057.1 GCF_024158605.1 Sebaldella sp. S0638
CATAATAAAGTCCTCCTGTTTTTAGTTTATCATAAAAAGATTTTTTTATTTACAGACTTTTTATCACAGGCTCAATACGGATTCAAAGGCAGTAAAAGTTTTAATATTTGTACAGAAGAGGGAACTTTTATGAAAGCATTGCAGGTTTTAGAATTACAGGAAAATGCTTTAAAAGGAATTCAGGGGAAGTTTTTTCAAGATAGTGGATTTTATCCAGATGAACTGGAAAATGAAAAATTTGATAAAACATTTTCTGAAAAAGAAAAATTAATTACAGATTCTCAAAAGAAATTTGAAGAAATGTCTGGTATGATGGATGAGTAGAGATAAAGGGATATTTTTTAAGTTTTTTCATATGAAGCAGCAGAAAAAGAAACGAGCATATAAGATCAAAAATAAAAAAAGAACGACCTTAAAACCGAAATTTTAGGGTCGTTTTTTATTTATAATTATGGACATGTTCTTACCCAATCTTCATAATAAAGTAAAATACCACACCTGTTAATCATATGTAAAAATATGAATGTCAGCAGATATAATAATATTAAGAAAAATACTGTTTTTTTCTTATCTAGTAAGAGTAAGAAAATTAATGTGGGAAGACTAAACAATAGAGGTTCATTCAATCTTTGTATTCTAAAGCCAGTATGATCTCCTCGAGAAATTAAAAAGGTACAAAAACTTATAATTGTAAGAGGAACTACAATATTATAAACGATAACAATAACTGAATTTTGTGAATAATATAATAACATAGTTTTCAAAAATTTCAAAGAATTATATAATATTGCCTCATTGAAAATGTTAAAGGCAGTAATAGAAAAAAAGATGCGACTTCAAAAGAAATAGGTCATTTTTTTATGCAAAAATTCAGAAGAGTATTTTTCTAGTCTATAATTTTTAAAAAATATACATAACATATATTATCGGACGTAAATGGAAAAGTTATATTAAACCAAATCCCACCATATGATCTCAGACTTTCCCGTTCCGTCCTTCCAAATCTACTAACTACAATACAAAACGTGTCTCGCAAGACACGCCTTCAAGTAATCAAAAAAAGTCTATATCAATCAGATCAAATCCGGTTTCATCTGTACATCTGGGATCCTTTCCACGGCAGTCTAATTTTGATTGTGCACATGAAACTATTAATAATAATACTAAGGTAACAAAAAATATTTTTTTCATTATTTCAGACTCCTTTTATAAAATTATTAAATAAAAAATCCTATTATTGCCAAAAAACCAATGAAAAAAAGTAAAATAAGAATAATATAAAAATATTCTTTCTGCTTATACATAAGCCTTTTATTTTCAGCTTCCAGTTCAACGATTTTTTCAGAGAATTTTTCATATTTATTATCAATTATATCACCAATAACAACATTATTTTTTTCTATCTCAATTACAAGTTCTACTTCTCTGGTTTTTTCTTCAGTAAATTTTTCCATAAGTTCCAAATCAGCTAGAACTTTATTTAATGTAAAAACAGAATCTTTGTCTGTCACCATTCCGGAATTTTTTACATTTTGAAATTCTTCTTTTAAATTAACTATTCTTTTTTCTAAAAACAATAAATTACTTAAATGAATTTTTCTGGAATTCTCGGAATTATTATCTCCAAAATTATTTACAAAATTGACACAAAATGTTCCGCTTTTAAGGATCAGAGTGTCAAATTCATCACACATAATTTTGATAAAAGTATCAAGTTTATCTTTTTTTTCAGTGTAAACGGTCATAAGACCCGTGTTTCTTTTAAAATTTTCTAAAAATTGATTATCTATACGTTTTGCCATATTTTTCCTCCATAAATTTCTGTAGCAGAGCTGAAAGCTATGATTTAAATGTTTTGTGTGCTTTATTTATTTTCTATTTTCTCTCTCATTTTATATAAAAATATTCCAGATGCTACACTTACGTTGAGAGAATCCACATCACCATAAATAGGAATAATGGCTTTTACATTTGTACTTTCTACAAAAATATCAGAAATACCATGTCCTTCATTTCCAAATATATAAGCATTTTTTTCTTTTAGTTCCACTTCACGGTAATCAATGGAATTTTTATCAAGTAGTGTAGAAATCACCTGATAATCATTATCTTTTAAAAATTCTGTTATTATCTCAGGTGTTTCATATATTATATTTAATTTAAATATTCCTCCCATAGTTGCACGTACGGTTTTAGGGTTATACACATCTACGCTGCCTTTTGTCAGAATAAGATTCTTGAATCCCGAAGCTTCCATAGTACGAATAATAGTTCCGATATTTCCAGGATCCTGTACATCATCCAGAATAACAATATCTCCGTTTATCTCTTCTATGGAAGTAAGCAGCTTCGAATATAAAACAATAACACCCTGACTGTTTTCCTGTTCAGAAATTTCATCAAAAAGATCATCTTTCAATATTGTAAGGTTATTAAACTGTGTAATTTTATATTTATTTTCAAGATATTCATATTTTGATTCTTTTATAATTATCTTTGTGAAATTTATCTTTTCTTTTAGGAATTTTTCCCCTTCAGCTTTAAAAATATTATTTTTATCTCTGTACTTTTTCTTGTCCAGCTTCTTCAATATCTTATAAAATTTATTGTCAGGACTTGCTATTGTAGTCTTCACTTTTACTCCTTACTAAATTAGACCAATTGGTCGTAAAAATCATTTATTTGAATTTAGAACTCCGATTTTTCCACCGCCAAGTATATGGTAGTGAATATGAAAAACTTCCTGACCGCCGTTTTCATTTACATTTAGGATGACTCTGTAACCATCATCGGCAATCCCCTCATTTTTTGCAATTTTAGCAATTAATAACTGGAGTTTTCCAAGCATAAGTGCATCTTCTTCAGTTGCTTCATTAAGATTAGCAATCTCTTTTTTGGGAATAACAAGAATATGTACTTCTGCCTGCGGGTTAATATCCCGGAAAGCCATGAAATCATCATCTTCATACACGACATTTGCCGGTATTTCCTTATCAATAATTTTCTTAAATATAGTTGACATAATTTTCTCCTTTTCCTAGTATTAGCATTCTTCTATTTTGTCTACTCTTCTTGCGTGTCTTCCGCCTTCAAAGTCTGTAGTAAGATAAGCATCCACGATATCCAGCGCCAGTTCGTCACCGATTACTCTGGCACCTAAAGACAGAACATTAGAATTATTATGGAGTCTGCTTAATTTAGCAGTAAAAGAATTATGACATAACGCACATCTTATTCCGGGAACTTTATTGGCAGCAATTGATATTCCAATACCAGTACCGCAGATAACTATACCGAATTCACATTCCTTATCATTAACAAGCTTTGCAACTTTTCTTGCAATATCCGGATAGTCAACAGATTCTTTCACATCTGTTCCTACATTTTCTACCTCATATCCCTTACCTTTTAAAAAATCAACTACTTTTTCTTTAAGATCAACACCTGCATGGTCATTACCTATTGCTATTTTCATTTTTACCTCCATTAATCTAATTTTCTTTTATAAACGTAGTATATGTTTTTGTCCTTTAAATACTCATTGCTGTTAACAGAATATGCCGTAAGAATAAATCTTATATTTTTGATATTTTTGTAAAATGACACTACAACAAAGAAATAAGTTTTATCTATTTTTTTCTGATAAAAATGTTCTTTCTTTGATCTTGATTTTTTTGTAACAATGTCCGGAGTTTTTAATGTATTTTCTATTATTTCCAGGGTAATTTCCGGATGCTTTTTCAGAATATGCTCGGCATATTGTTCTTTTGTCAGTAAAATCTTCTCGTGTAACCTTCCTTCAAATTCAAAAACACCAACCTTTTTGCCGGTTTTGGTGTAACGTATTTTCTCCTGCATAACACCTCGATTATTTTTTATTATAAACAATTATTTTAATTATATATTATTTATGAAGATTTAACAAGGCTGTTTTAAAAAAAATATTTCATTCGCACTGTGCGAATCATTTTAAAATATTCAAAATAAAATGCCCTTCTAATAGATCTATTTCAGAAGTAAGTATATAATCTTTTTTGAAGTATTCAAGTATTTTTAAAAGTAAAAAAGTTCCTGAAGTAATCACATCAGCTCTTTTGGCGTTAACTGAAGGCAGCTGTGTAATTTCTTCCACAGACATTTTACTTAATTTATGAAAGTTAGTTTTTATCATTTCTAATGTTAATTTTTGATTATGAGACTTTTCGGGATCATAAGACTCATTATGATAGAGTGCAATTTGTCCTGTAATTGACGCAGCTACACCTAAAAGTTCGAAATTACCATTAACAAAGTCAATTTTACTGAGTTCCTTATTTATATGATTTTCCAATTCCTGATAAGTCGTACCTTCATCCAGCATTTCCTTGAATCTCACAGCTCCCAGATCAAAACTTTTTACATGTTCCGGAATTTTTTTTGGAAATCCATATGAAAATTCAGTACTTCCTCCCCCGATATCCACAAGAAGTACGTGAGAATAAGAAGAATCAAGAAAACTTGTTCCTCCCACAAAGGCAGCTTTTCCTTCCTCTGCTCCGCTTATACAATTTATTATAATTCCGCACTCTTTTTCAGCAAGTTCCAGAAATACATCTCTGTTAAATGAATCTCTTACAGCGCTTGTAGCAAAAGCCAAAATTTTTTCGGAACCATATGAATCACTGATTTCTTTATATTCTTTTAGTACTCTCAATGTACGTTTCATAGCTTCGGGAGCAAGATTTTTCGTTTTATTGACTCCTTCTCCCAGTCTGGTAAACTCGACTTTTTTAGTCAATGTATTTACAGTATTATTTTTGCTGTCAGCAACCATAAGTCTGCATGAATTAGTACCGATATCAATAATAGATGCAATCATTATTTACTCTCCCCGTCTTTAGATTTTGAAAGATGAAGGCTTAATTTATATTTTATAGCCACAAGCCTTACCATAAGTAAAAGTACAAACAGTAATGGAACTACAGTATTATATGCCAGTCCTATGTTAACAATACAGATGTAATATATAATTCCCCCTGCAAATGACAGTGTGGCATATATATCTTCTTTTAAGACAAACGGAATTTCATTTACAAGAAGGTCTCTTATGATTCCGCCGCCCACACCTGTAATAGTTGCCATAACTGCAACACTAAGTATTCCAAGTCCGCTTTTAACGGCAATATTAGCTCCGATAATAGTAAATAATGCCAGCCCCAGTGCATCTGAAAGTTTTACCAGTCTCATAAATATTTTTGAATTATCAATAGTTTCCATATTTAGACGCTTTTCCTGAATTTTAACAGTAAAATATATCAAAAATGAAGTAACGATCGCAAGGTATACGTCATGAGGTCTGGCAATAGCCGTGGGCATTCTGTTCAGCAGAATATCTCTTATAATTCCGCCCCCGCAGGCTGTAATAACTCCTAAAACAGTAATACCGAAAATATCCAAATTATGTTTCAAGCCTTTAAAAACTCCTGAACAGGCAAAGGCAATTATTCCTACTGAATTGACAATAGCATTTAACATTAATAAACTCCTTTATTTCTCATAATTACTTTTTCAAACTGTAAAATCAATAAACAGTTCATTTGGAACAGGGTAATCCAGTTTCCACAGCATATACATAGGTTTGTCTCCATGGCTGCTGTAATATCCGGCTTCCCCGAGATACGTAAAAGGAGATGCAGCTCCGCTTTCCAAAACTGGTTCCTTACGTATAAAAATATGTACTTTCATACTAAGATCTTTGTGATTCACATACATTTGACCAATTTTAGAATCATGGCTGGTTTTACTCTGGCTTATCCATTGGACAATGTCCTGTCTGTGAAAATAGTTATCATACTTTAGCTCTTCCTTTAATACAAGTGATTTATTCAGTGTAATGAACAGACAGATGTGTTCACGTGATACTGAATAGCCTGCACGCCATGATCCTTTCTGGGCATTGGAATCAAGCAGGATTTGTAGTTCTATTCTGGAATATTCCTGATATTTGACCAAAATGCTGCTGTTAAATTCATTTATATCAATTTCTTTCTTAAAATTCAAAATAGAAAGCTCAATTAGACCGACCAGTCTTTTTTTATAGAACTTAGTAAAATCAGTACTTTGTAATGAAATAATATTAGAAATCGGATCAAAAATAAATAAACTGCTCTCGCTTAATTCTTTCATTGCTCTTATAATAATATTATTTTGCATTTTTTCATTTATTTTTACAGAAAATACAGATTCGAATTTTTTGATAACATCATATATTGAAATATTATCTTTATCATGTAAAAGTGATACAATAAGAATTTCATAAGGATAATTCAGACTTAGATTTTTTTCTAAAATTTCAAAAATCTCTTCTTCTGCACTACTGAAATAATAATCCAGTTTCTCTATAAGCTTTTGCGCTTTGACAAAAGAACCAAATTTATTTTTCAGCCTCAAAAACAGCTCCATATTATCTTTAAAATCAATAATATCCAGCTCTCTACCGATCTCATCTTTGAATTCAAGATATTCAGAAACAATATTATCTCTGCTTAAACTGTTATAATTCTCTATTTTAGATATTATTCTTTCTTGGCATATTCTGTCAAGTTCTATATAAGAAGCACCGGGAATATCAGAAAACTGATTTTTAACTTCAGTCAGAAGTCTGTCTTTTTCATTCAGAGTATTTTCTGAAAAAGCCTGAGTGATAATATAATCCTTTTTATGATTCCCGATAAAATCCAAAATAGTTACAAAATCTTTATTTTTAACTTTTCGAAGCCCCCGTCCCAGCTGCTGTATAAAAATTGTGGATGACATGGTAGGCCGCAGAAATAATAAAAGATTAACATCAGGTATATCTATTCCCTCATTAAAAATATCCACCACACATAAAATTTCGATTTTTCCAGACTGAAAAGCGTCTGTTATCTCTTTTCTTCTCCCCATATTATCTTTTGCCGTGATAGATTCGGAAGAATACCCTTTCAGTCTGAACTGTTCTTTCATATATTCCGCATGTTTTATATTGGCACAAAAGGCAATAGACTTGACTCTGTCTCCGTCAAAACTAATTTTTTCAATTTTATTATGAATAAAATCTACTCTTTTCGGAATACTGAGTTTATCGCCAAGTACACTGTCATCATATCTTCCGTTATTAAAAGGGATCTGCTCATAATCCACAGTGTCGTCAATTACCCCAAAATAATGAAAAGGAGAGAGTAAGTCATATTCAAGAGCTTCACGAAGACCCATCTCTCCAATTAAATTATAATCACACAGTTCCAATATATCCTTCCCGTCCATTCTTTCAGGAGTCGCAGTAAGCCCCAAAAGAAAAGCGGGCTCAAAATACTGAAGTACAGTCTCATAAGTAGATGCCTTTGAGTGATGAAATTCATCAATAATAATGTATTCAAAAGCATTTTTTGAGAAATATTCCGTATTTTTATATAATGACTGAATTGTAGAAAACATAAATTTTTTATCATAGCTTTTTTCACTTCCGCTAAGAAAGCCATATTCATTTTTATCATAGGGAAGAATTTTTGAGAAAACATTGAACGCATTATTTATAAGCTCCTCCCTGTGGGCTATAAATAAAAATGACTCAGGTTTCAGCCGTAAAATATCCATTGCTGCAAGATAAGTTTTCCCTGTACCGGTAGCAGCTACAATCAGTCCTTTTCTATTGCCGAATTCCCTTGTAAGTCTCAATTTTTCCAGAAGATCAGACTGCATTTTATTAGGCTTAAATATCTCCATTTCATTTTCTTCTTTTTTAAAATCAAATGTTTCAATATTTCCGCTTTTATTTCTGAAATCTTCATATTTATCAATAAATCTTGTACTTAAATCCACCGCTTCATTACTATGCCATATTTTTTCAAACTGCTCATATGACTGGTCAAAAATCTCAAGATAACTGTCTTTTACCAGACGCACATTCCATTCTTCACCAGAGTACAAAGCAGACTGACTTAGATTCGAGGAACCTATAATACACGAACTGTATTCTTTTCTCTGAAATAAATATGCCTTTGTGTGAAAACTTTCTCTTGTGTTATTATAAACTTTTATCTCAAGATTGTCATATTCCATGAGCTTTCTCAAAGCTTTAGGATCTGTAATGTTCAAATATACCGAAGTGACTATTTTCCCTTTTATTCCCTGTCTTTTCAGTTCATCAAGCGTGTTAATAAGAAGCTGGATGCCAGAAA
The DNA here is from genome assembly GCF_024158605.1 of Sebaldella sp. S0638. Lineage (NCBI taxonomy): Bacteria > Fusobacteriati > Fusobacteriota > Fusobacteriia > Fusobacteriales > Leptotrichiaceae > Sebaldella > Sebaldella sp. S0638. The sequence continues at coordinate 8,199 of NZ_JAMZGM010000057.1, forward strand.
ATTTTATAAAACTAACTATAAAACAAAAAGAATCACAGCTGTTCAGCTCCTCTTTTAAATATGTAAAAAAGTTTTTAAATTGTGTTTTACGATTAACTATGAGAAAATTGCCGGTATTATAATTACTGCGGTTAAACTGCAAAGGCAGCTCAAACTTCTTATCAATTACAGTCTCTGTTAATTTTACGGCATTATCATAGTCATTCAAAGAAATTTTCTTATCAAGATTCTGGGAGAAAAACATTAGAATTTCATGTTTTAACATGCTTGAGTACTGATCATAAGGTACAGTAATTCCAGTTTTATCCCCTTTTTTTGCTAATACAGACATTTTGTATTCTCCATAAATTAATTTTTACTTAAAGAGTATAAGAATTCTATCTCTTCTGCCCAAATTGTTTCATCTATAGTTTCCAGTATTATAGGTATGTCATCAAGTCTTTTATCATTCATAATAAGCCGGAAACATTCCTCGCCTAACTTGCCTTTCAAAAGACTTTCGTGCCTGTCTTTTTTCAAACCTAAATCATACATGGAATCATTAAGATGGATTCCTTTTAGATATTCAAAACCAACAATTTTGCCAAAATCTTCCATAGTTTTATTATAAGTTTCTTTAGTACGCAAATCATATCCCGCAGCAAATGCGTGGCATGTATCTATGCATACCCCTACTCTGTTTTTGTCTTTTACAAGTGATATTATATCTCTCAGATGTTCGAATTTATATCCGATATTGCTGCCCATTCCTGCAGTGTTCTCAAGAACAATACTTATAGATTCCGTGTTGGCATGTACATGATTAATAGAGTCGGCAATAAGCCCAAGACATTCTTCTTCAGAAATTAATTTCAGGTGGCTGCCTGGATGTACATTAATTAAAGTCAGTCCAAGCTGTTCACATCTTCCTGCTTCGTCAATCATAGAATTATAAGATTTTTCTCTTTTTTCAGATTCCGGATTTCCAAGATTAATAAGATAACCGGCATGAGGAAGAATATGTTTAACATTATATCCGAACTCGTTTATTTCATTTTTAAATTTTTCAATTTCAGAATTTTCCAATGGTTTTGCTTCCCATCTTTTCTGATTTTTAACAAAAAGCCCGAATGCTCTGGCATTTATGTTTTTAGCATTTATCGGTGCCTGTGATACTCCTCCCGATGCACTGACATGAGCGCCTACGTATTTCATTTTTACCTCCGTTTATAGTAAAGTTCTTTTAAGTAAAGGATATATAATCAGGAATGTCAATACAGATGACACTATAAATGAAAGCATATAAACTATTTTTGAAGGATCATTGCCTGTTCTTGTATCTATACGCAGCATAAAACCTATAAGTTTAAATGTTAAATAATTTACAGTAAGAAAAACAAATATTAATACCAGTATTCCATACCCTAAAATAGGTGCTTCATAGGGCATACTATCTAATGAAAAATCACCGATTCCCATACTACCAGCCTCCTCTATAATTTAGAATTTTGTATTTATTTTACTTCATCTGATAACATGTCATTTGCTTTTTTCAAAATCTTTTTCTGTAATCTGTAAGTTATCAGTTTAACAGCTTCGTCATAAGTTACCCACCTATATTCCGCTACTTCATCCGCCTGAATTTTTACATTATCAGTAATTGCCTCTGCAAGAAAGTATATTACTGTCTTGAATATAAACGGAGCCGGAAAGTATTGTATTGTTTCTCTGAAATTATCATGGAATTTTACTTTCAAACCTGTTTCTTCAAAAATCTCACGTACAGCTGTTTCTTTTTCTGTTTCCTCTCCTTCAAAGTGGCCTTTCGGGAATCCCCAATTGCCTCTTATCAGCATAATCAACAGATATTTTATTTCATTTCCTTCAATTTTATATACAAGAGCTCCCGAAGATCTTGATTCCTGAAGATTTTCATTTATTCCTTTTGTATCCATAATATAAGTTACTATATCTTTTTTATTATTATCAAGAGTTCCGTCCAAAACTTTTTCATAAATTTCATTTTTAATTTTACTGATTTGTTTCTGCGGAATCTTTAATGCCAGCATATCATTACCATTGATCTCTAAGTCCTGCTTTTCAATATTTTCATTATTATCTATTATTTCATCTACTTTAGATTTTAAAGAATCGATCAAAGAATAGTCGACAGGCGGTTTTTTTGAACTCATATCGGCATAGAAATGATCAAACATTTTATCTAAATTTTCAATTCCTACTTTACAGATGAATTTTTTTATTGTTTTAGCATTTGGTTTTTCAAAAATCAACATATGATTTCTTATTAACACATCTACATCTCTCATAAAGTCATTGGGAAATTTCAGTCTTCTGAGAGCTGATGCTGCAATATCGGCACTGTTATTCTCATGGCCGTAATAGTGCGAAATTCCGTTTTTATCTATTGAGTGCGTGTTAGGTTTGCCTACATCATGAAAAAGCGCTGTAATACGCGTAAGAAGGTCTTTTTTAGTATTCTTCACTACGGATACTGTATGCTCAAAAACATCTTTATGATGATGGGGATTATTCTGATTAAATTCGTAAAGCATTTCTATTTCTGGTAATATTATTTCCAGAATTTCCAGTTCTTTCATAAGAAAAAGCCCTTTGTCCACATAATCTGAAAGCAGAATTTTTGAGAATTCTTCTTTTATCCGTTCTTTTGATATTTTTCTCAGCTGCATTTTATTTTTCAAAATGGCTTTTTTTGTCTCATCTTCCAGATCAAATCCCAAAACTGAAACAAACCTCACAGCTCTTAGTATTCTCAGAGCATCTTCCTTTATTCTCAGATCGGGTTCTCCTACAAAACGTATAAGCTTATTTTGAATATCGCTGTTTCCGTTATATAAATCTATAAGTCCGTTTTTTTGGCTGTAAGCCATTGCATTTATAGTAAAGTCTCTTCTCTTTAAGTCTTCGGCAATTTCATCAACAAACTTCACACTTTCAGGATGTCTTCCGTTAAGTATTCCGATATCTTTTCTGTATTTTGCAATTTCGTAATGAACGCCGTTTATCTTTATCATTAATATACCGAAATGTTTTCCTATCTCTTTCGGGTTATAATCTTTAAAAAGCTCTTTTAATGTCGAATAGGCAATATTTGTGGTAAAATCATAGTCTTTCGGCGGAATTCCCAGAAGTATATCTCTCACTGAACCGCCTACAATATAACCTTCTCCGTTTTTATTCAGAACATCAAGAATAAATTCGACATCTTTATTAAGTTCAAAATTCATTTTTTCCCTTCTTTCTAAATTTTGCTATGTAGAAACCATCCAGATACTTATTTCTGTAATCTATAAAGCTGCCTCCGAATTCATCTTTAGAAATAAAAACATTATCAGGGAAATTAATAATTTCAATATGCAGATCAGGATATTTTTCGGTAAAATATTTTATATTATTAGTATTCTCCTCACGGGTAAAAGTACACGTACTGTAAATAATTACGCCGTTTTCTTTCAGAGAATGATAAGCACTGTCAAAAATATCTTTCTGTATTTTCTTTAATTTTTTTATATCACTACTTTCAAGAGAATAAATCTTCTCCGGTTTTTTTCTTAGTACACCCAAACCGCTGCAAGGTACATCCAACAATATTTTATCAAACTTTTCATTTAGACTGCCTATTTCTCTGGCATCATTCTGTACTATTTTCAAATTAGTAAAGTTATTTTTTTTCTTTATATCTTTTAATATTTCTATTTTATGTTCATGTATATCTGTAGCTATGAGCAATTCCGGATTATATTCCTGAAGAATTGCAGTCATTTTCCCGCCGGGAGCACTGCATGCATCTAAAACAATGTCTCCGTCTTCCACTTCCATAGCCTTTACGGCTAAGTAAGAAGATGCATCCTGTACAAAGAACAATCCGTCGTGAAACTCTTTTGTCTGAAGAAGTGCCGGATTAGACATATAGAACACATTCTCCACTTCAAATAATATTTTGCTTTCATTCTTTTTTGCCAGTTCGATAAACCCCTCTTTTGAAATTTTATGCGGATTAATTCTGAATGACAAATAACTTTTTGTTTTATATGACTGCAGTATTCTTATATAGTTTTCCGGGTGATCGGCAGCCACTTTGTTGATAATCCATTGAGGGTACGAAAGTTCGACAGAATATTTTTTACTTACAGGAATTTCTGAGACCAACTGGTCGTATTTTTGAAAAATATTTCTTAATATTCCGTTTACGAAGCCGGACTGATGTTTATTTATGATCTTTGCTGTCTCTACTGCTTCAAAAACTATTCCGGAATAATCTTCGTCTTTATTAAGCAGGAACTGTGCAACAGAAATTCTGACAAGCTGTTTTATTTTTCTCTTCTTTATACTTGAAGAGTTTTTTTCAATTAAATAATCTATGAAGATAAGATTCTTTAATGTAGTGTGTATTATATTTGTTATGAATGATTTTTCCTTTTTATTATAATTCTTACTGGTAAAGTAATAGTTTAGCTGAAGATTACTGTATTTTCCTCCTGCTATAATTTCGTCCAGTAAATTTGTTAAATCTAATTTTATATTATTCACGTTATCTCCTTAAAATTTCTTTTTATTTGAAATCTGGGAGTTTATCCTCCTAATATATTATAACACATAATCCATGAATATTATAGAGAACTAAGCATTTTATAAAGAAATTTTTAGTAAATTTTTCATAAAAATATTTTTTATATTATATTAAATAAATTGTTGGTTTTTTAAGAAAATTTTGGAAACTTATTTTTAGAATTTTTACTCACAAAATTACGCTATAAACTTTAGTACATTATTCTAAAATATATATAAGAACAATATATTACTTTTTTTCAAGCCTGCTTCCAGCTCTTTTTAAATATTGATTTGCTTTATTATGAAGGAATCGTAATTCTCCAAATGCAGAAAATGGTAAAATTTCGTTATAATAAGAAACGGTATCCATTTTATAAAGAGCATGAATTATATAAGAACTAAAAATCAGATCATCAAAACTAAGAAATTTTACCAGTTCCTGACTAATATACGCGTATTCTTTCGAAGCCAGCAGATTGATGAAATCGTTTCTTGCTTCTGATAAATTATCGACTGCTATGATTTGCAGTATTTTTTGAACCATGTCTTCACTTAATACATCTCTCTTTTCACGTAATAAAATAGAAATTTCTCTGCTGATACTTCCTATTTTCATTTTCGTAAATGTGTTGATTTCAGTTTCAATCTCAGCCAATGCTCTATCTAGTAAATAAATTATCTTTTTTTCTGTTTTTTTATACATTTTATACCTCATAATAAAATAATATTGTAAATGAATACCTGATCCTGATATATATTTTTGATTATAACATATAAAAATTCAAAACTAATTTTTATTTTTCAAAATATTTTTACAAACATATATGACAACTTCTATTTAGAAAAAATATACAATAAAAAACCCTGTAAAAATTTACTTCAGAATACGAATATACTATTCTGTTAAAATTTACAGGGTAAATCTATATTATTTTATCTACCAATGTTTGCTTAATTCACAACCAAGTCCGGAAAGGATCACCATACAGTCTCTTTCAATATCAGTGATTTTGTCACCCACATATTGTACTAGGTTATGTCTGTCTACAATGCATGCTTTATTTTGATCCAAAATCTTATCTTCAGAATCAATATAAATAACATTATTAGAAATATGCCTTTTATCAGGCGAATTAAAAACAATAATCTTTATTAAGTCTTTATATTCCAAAGTATCTGACAGGTATTTTATTTCATCGGGAAAAAAAACTTGAGATCCTAGAATTATTTTGATACTTTTTTTATATGTATCCAAAGTCACAGTATTTCCTCCGGTAGTTCCTATAAAATCGGGATATATTTGATCCAAAACAGGTATCATATTAATCACCTTCCATAGATAGATTTATATATTAAAAAAATTTTTCAATATTTCATTTAATTTATTATCTGCACTAGTGACTGCTTCTGTATATTCTCTGGAACTAAGGTCATTTTTTCTTATAGTTGCTACATTATAATCTTTATATACATCATTTATCATTCTGATAATTTTATTCGTTTCAAAGTCCTTACTTTGTAATCCTGAGTTAGAAATATAATATAAGTAATAGAAATTTTCCATATACTCATCTAATGAAATTTTATCCTCCATAAATTCTTTTGATAGAATTCCTAATAATGTTAAACCAGCATTTTCATACGTAATTTCTGACAAATCAAATTCATTTATAAATTCGCTGTAGTTTTTATCGAAATTCTTTATATCTTTGTTTTTATTTATATCAGATAATTTTATTAAAGATTTTGATTTATATCCTGATTGTATCAAATCTTTAGCGTACTTGCAAATATCGTGGTAATCATCAATGTATTCACACATATAGCTAATATGCAGATCTTTAGGAGTTTGAATCTTTCTTTTTTTCATTCGAAAACCTCCTTAAAAGTAAACGTACAAAATTAATTTTTCTATTATATCGTCAGACGCGTCTGACGATATAATTCTTCGTCAATTTGTTTCAAATTCTCTTCTATTTCTTTTATTTCTTCAGTTAATTTATCAATGATGTTTTGCTTTCTATCTTTTTCTTTTAAAAGAAATTCTTTTAAATTAGACTTATCAGATAACTTTTCTTCTTCTTTTGTTTCTTTTATTTTTTTCAAAATTTCAGTTGGATTTTCTGATTCTAATACTTCTATTACTTCTGCTTCGTCAAAAATTTCTTTTTTTACACCTGTAAATTCTTTTATAATTCTTACAGGTAATTCCAGAATTCTTTCAGGCTCACGAAGAGTCCCCTGCATTTCCAGATAAAACTGGTATCGTCTTACAGCAGTATTCGCAGTATCACGACTTATACCAATTAATTCGGTCCATTTTCCGAAAGATCCGGATTTATTATTAGCGAATACTTCATTAGCTTCGAATATAGCTCTTGAAAATTTGAAAAGATGTTCTTTTGTTTTTTCTTCGTGAAATTTTACATCATTTTCAATACGTATCAGCTTGTCAATATCATCCTGACTCTCTACCCCAAGTTCATTATAGTTAATATCACGCAGACTCTTTATCTCAATAAGACTGTTATCCGTGGGGTTAGAACTTCTAATATTCAAGTTTAGTTTTTTTAGTTTACTCATTTTAAATTCCCTCTTTTTTCAAAATCTCTCTGCCTAAGTCAATATAATCATTCGCGCCATTTGAATTAGGAGCATAATCAAATATTGATTTGTGTTCAAGAATACTTTCCGACAGCATAACATTTTTTCTGATAATAGAATTTAATAAAAGATCACCGTAAGCTTCTTCTAAATCTGTTTTAACCTTTTCTGACAAAGCTGTTTTTTCCATTCGTGTCAAAATAATTCCACTGACCTGCTTTTTTAGCTTCTTGCTAAAATTAATTGTAGTGTTAAGTCCATTTATTTCATTCTGTCCGGGAATTAAAATGGAATAGACATTAGAAGCGTATATAGCACTCGTAGTATAAGGATTAAAAGCCGGAGCTGTGTCAATAACGACTATTTCATATAATTCGTCCAGCTGCGACAAAAACTCATTTAGAATTTCAAAATACAGCGGTGATTCTGAAGTCAAAAGCTGCATGTCGTTTTCTGCATTCCCGGCAGGAATCAGATGCAGATTATCGTTAATAATAATCGGTTCAAAATCGTCAGTTCTTCCCAGCAGATAGTCACCAATAGTTGTTTTTCTTTCATCCATCCCAAAATTTCTTACCATATTTTGCTGTGGATCAAGATCTATAGCTAAAGTTTTATATCCTGCTTTAGAAAAAAAGTGTGCCAGATTAAAAGCTGTAGTAGTTTTTCCAACTCCTCCCTTATTATTTATTATAGATATCTTCTTCATCCTAATTCTCTCCTTTTAAATAAAAAATTTTACAGATATATTTTTTTTGGATAAAAATCCATATAATAGAAGTTTACATTATTTTGACAAATTAATGAAGTAAAATTTTTTGTGAAATAAAAAAATGCTGTTTTCTTTCAGTAAAATCAGCATTTTATATTAAAAAATTTTTATCAGTATTTTTAGTATTGAAACTTTAATAATATACTTTTTTTGTTATAAATAAATATTTTATTTTGTAATTTGAATTTTATTTAAAAAATGAAATCTAATTTGAAAAAATTTTCATCGGATCAATTCTATAATACCGTACTAACAAATCATAAAGTTCAGGATGCTCAGATTTCATAACAGCAGATTTTTCAAAAAAAGTTTCTGTACAAACTGCAAAAAATTCCGCTTTATTGGTTGCGCCATAAAAATCAATACTGTCATGTTCTGCGTTTTCCATTTCTCTGAGCAGATTATTATATTCTTTATCAAAAGTATTTTTCCAGGTATAATAGTCGTTATTCAGATTCACTGGAATTCCGTCTGCCTGCCCTGACTGTTGGTCAAGCTGATGTGCAAATTCATGCAGTGCTACATTATGTCCGTCAGAGAAATTCTGAGTACCGTTAATCACATCACACCAAGACAATACTACTACTCCAAAATTCCATGACTCTCCTAAATTTACACTTTTATTCTGACCTCTCTGATCCGAAATATACATTTTAGGATATACAACAACAGACGTCAGGTTAGGAAAATAATCAGGATTCTCGTCACCGAGGATTAATAGACCAACCAGTCCAAAAATTGTGTATTTTATTTCATCAGTAATTTGAATACCTACTCCGTCAATATTAATAAGCTTTGATAAAACATATGAATCTGTAAGCAGTTTCTCCTTAAATGTATTATTCAGATGTTCAAAGAAAAGAAAATTTTTATGAAATATTGACTCCATAATACTCTTTTCATTTGAAACAGAGAACTCCTTTTTTATACGCCGTATTTTTATGCTTCGCCTTTTTACAAAGACACCTACTAAAATAAATAAAATTATTAATACTATTACCAGAGAAAAAATTTTCATTCTGCCCCTCCATAAAATAAGATTTTGAAAAAGCCTGTTCTGATAATAATAATATTCAACAGAACAGGCAGTTTATTTATTTGTTTAATTTTAATACTGATAAAAAAGCTTCCTGTGGAATTTCTACATTTCCGATAGCTTTCATACGTTTTTTTCCTTCTTTTTGCTTTTCAAGCAGTTTCTTTTTACGTGAGATATCTCCGCCGTAACATTTGGCGAGGACGTTCTTTCTAAGAGCTCTTATTGTTTCTCTGGCTATTACCTTACTGCCGAGAGCTGCCTGCAGCGGTATCTCAAACTGCTGTCTGGGAATTACTTCTTTTAGCCTTTCTACAATACTTCTTCCACGGCTGAAAGCGTGGTCTTTATGCGCAATAAATGAAAATGCATCTACTACATTGGCACTTACAAGTATATCTACCTTAACCAGATCAGATTCCTTATAACCAATCATTTCATATTCAAAAGAAGCGTAACCTCTTGTTCTTGATTTTAGTTTATCATAAAAATCTATTACTACATCAGCCAAAGGAAGGTCATATCGAAGCATTGTTCTTGTTTCATCAAGATATGACATATCTATATAAGTCCCTCTTTTTTCCTGACACAGCTCCATAACATTTCCTACATAATCTCTGGGAACAATAATTGTTCCTTTTATATAAGGTTCTTCAATACTCTTTTTCCCAACTGGAAATTCCGCAGGGTTATCTATTATCAAATACTCCCCTGTTTCTGTAGTAACATGATATTCAACTGACGGTGCCGTAGAAATAAGATCAATATCAAATTCACGTCTTAGTCTTTCTACTATAATTTCCATATGAAGAAGTCCAAGAAAACCACATCTGAATCCAAAACCTAAAGCTATGGAAGTTTCGGGAACATAAGTCAGTGATGCATCGTTAAGCTGCAATTTTTCCAGAGCTTCCCTAAGATCTTCATAATCATCTGTAGATATAGGATAAATACCTGCAAAGACCATACTTTGTGCTGGTCTGTATCCTTCCAGCGGCTTATCGGCAGGATTCTTAACATGAGTTATTGTATCTCCGACCTGAGTATCTTTTATTGATTTTACACCTGTAATTATATAACCCACACTTCCTACAGAGAGTTCTTTTTTTTCTGTCATTTTGGGAGAAAAGATCCCTGCTTCCAAAACTTCAAATTCTTTATTAGTAGACATAATTTTTATTTTATCGCCTTTTTTTATAGTACCGTCTATAACTCTCACATATGTAATAACTCCTCTGAAATCATCATAATGAGAATCAAATATAAGGGCTTTCAGCGGAGCTGAATTCTCGCCTTTAGGCTCTGGTATATATTTCACTATTGCTTCGAGCAGGTTATCAATACCAAGTCCTGTCTTACCAGAAACAAGAACTGCGTTATCAGCAGGTAATCCTATAATATCTTCTATTTCCAGTTTTACTTTCTCCGGATCCGCAGACGGAAGATCTATCTTATTAATAACAGGAAGTATTTCAAGGTCATGCTCCAATGCCAGATAAACGTTAGCAAGTGTCTGCGCTTCTATTCCCTGAGCAGCGTCCACTACTAAAAGGGCTCCGTCACATGCAGCAAGTGATCTTGATACTTCATAGATAAAATCTACGTGTCCCGGTGTATCTATCAAATTCAATTCATATTTATTACCGTCAGCAGCTGTATAATTCAAAGTAACAGCCTGGGCTTTTATAGTAATTCCTTTTTCTCTTTCCAGATCCATACTGTCCAATAATTGATCCTTCATTTCTCTTTCTGTAACAGTTCCCGTTACTTCCAGAAGCCGGTCGGCTATTGTAGATTTACCATGGTCAATATGAGCAATTATTGAAAAGTTTCTTTTGAGATTTTGCATCTTTATTTTCCTCCATTTTATATTTCTATATCATTATATATTATAGCGGGAGATATTTCAATAAATAAAATTTTGATATACTCTGCTGCAGGCAGATTTCTAAAGAAGTATTCTAATAAATAATATATAAAGCAGATATAAAAATATTTAAAATTGTACTATTAAAATACGTAATACTATAATAAAAATGATTTTTCATTCTATTGAAAATATGATATAATTAGTAGAAATAATGCTTCTAAGTTTCGTTTTATTATCATGTAAATATTGTTTGGATTTTAAATTTCAATTCTACGGGAGGCAATATGTTTAAAGAATTTAAAGAGTTTATTTCAAAAGGAAATGTAATAGATTTGGCTGTGGGTGTTATCATAGGCGGAGCTTTCGGAAAAATAGTCAATTCATTTGTGGACAGTATAATAATGCCTGTATTGGGACTGATAATAGGAAAAATAAACTTTCAGGAACTCAGACTGGTACTAAAACAAGCTGACGGAGTAAATCCTGAACTTGCAATAACGTATGGTTTGTTCATTCAAAATGTAATAAATTTTTTAGTAATAGGATTTGTTTTGTTTCTTATGGTAAAAACTATTAACAAACTTAGAAAAAAAGAAGAAGAAGCTGTGGAAGAAAAACCTACTGTTGATCAGGAACTGCTGAAAGAAATCAGGGATCTTCTAAAAAAATAGCGAAAAAAATTATTATTAAATCTAGTACCTTATCTGTTTGGGTAAACGGATAAGGCACAAGTGTTTTGCCTGGTATATCATCCGCTTAGGGATCGATACATCGTATATATTCAGATGATTAAACACAATTCAGGCAAAATACTAGTGACTTTAAGGAAAGGAAAATAAAGTGAATTATAGGAAGTTGAAAATTTTTTATTCAGTGTCTGAGACATTGAATATGACAAAGAGCTCAAAAAAAATGTATATAAGCCAGAGTGCTGTCAGTCAGATAATAAAAGAACTTGAAGAGGAATTAGGAGTTGTTTTATTTGAGCGGATATATAAAAGACTGTATCTAACAGAAGAAGGTATGCTGTTTAAGGAATATACAAGAAGAATTTTGAATATGTGGGATGATATGAACGAACATATGCAGAGTAAAAAGAAAAATATTCTGATAAAAGTCGGAGGAAGTACAATTAGCGGAATATATCTTCTGCCCTATCTTTGTAAAAATTTTTCTACTATCTATAATAATGTAAATTTCAATATTCAGATTGATAACACTACCAAAATAATAAAAAAAGTTCTTGAAAATGAAATTGATATAGGAATAATAGACGGGATTATGCCCAATAATAATGAAATAATATCTATAGAAATGCAGAAAGATTACCTAAAAGTAGTAACGCCTAATATTGAAAAATTCAAAAATAAAGAAGAATTTACTATAGAAGATTTCAAAAATGAAAGTATGATATTAAGGGAAGAAGGATCAGGAACAAGACAAACTGTGGATGAATATATAGAAAAGTTAAATATAAAAGCTGCGAATAAGATGGTTATCGGAAATAACGAGGCTATAAAGAAAATGGTGGAAATAGGACTTGGAATTACAATAATCTCTACTCTGGCAATAGAGAATGAAATACTGGAAGAAAAACTTCTGGCATTTAATATTGCCGGCACAGAAATAAGCAGGCACTTTCATATAATAATACATAAAGATAAGTACATTTCATCGATGCTGAATAATTTTATTGACTTACTAAAAAGAGGCTTTTAATATATTCATTTATATAACAGTAAATTTAGAAATTATCATCCTGCTAATGGAAAACAAACTATAAACTAAGAATAAAAGTTTGATTTTTTCTAAATTTAAAGTTATAATAACACTATAATTAAACCTAGGAGGAGAAAAAATGACAGGAACATACTCAGAAGAAATTTTAAATAATCTAAAAAAATATGACTTTAATGTGGAATTTTCAGTATTAAAGCATGACTATACTATCCCGGTGTTTTATACTAAAGTAAAACTTATTGATAAAGCCGGAAGAGCTGTGGAAGGAATTGGATTCAGCGATGAAGAACCTATTAAAGCTGAGGAAAACGCAATAGAAAATGCTATTCATATATACGAAAATTATTCTGACATCACTGTAGAATCTAATCTTTTATACTTAGATCAAGTTCAGATTATTATTTCTACTAATGTAACTAAAAATGACAAATATGCAAAAAATGTATTAACAGTTATTAAGCCAAGTGATGATACAGAAATTATAGATATATTAAAAACTGCATTATTAGATGGATTAGAAAAAGGATTAAGCCTATTATAAAAAGCGACTGCGATTAGCAGTCTTTTTTTATACATCAAATTAGACCAACTGGTCTTTTTTTAATTATAAAATATGGAAAATAAAACAATAAAATAAAATATAATTAAAATAATATCCACATAATAGTCTTATTTTTTTATTACAGGTATCCAAATCTCTTCTACAGCTTCAGGGTTATCTGGTGAATAATCCGCAGGCATAATTTCAAACTGCTCTCTTCTGTCTAAAGTATATTCAGAATTAGGAAGCCAGTTATTAAAAATAAGATTATGGGTTTTCATACTAGCAGCGCCCCTATGAATAAAAACTGCATATAATCCTCCCTGCATTTCTAAAATATCAAAATTATCAGGAACTAATAAAAAATCTTCTATTTCTACCGCGGCCCATTTCTCAAATTCAGTATCAGCATTAAAAAAATCAGTATTAAAAATTTGAATCGAAAAAAGACCAGACGAAATCTGGTTAGGAATCAGATGTTTTGATTTCATGAAATTCGGCCAAAGTTCATTGATAACGGAATTATTTGCTTTCATAGAAGCCCTTCTTTTTAATCCCGCTATTTTTTTGGGGGGAATTATAACTATTCTTGGTTCCAAAAATATCACCTCATAAATTCATCATAATTAAGCTCGTCTGCATTTATTATATCATATCACAAAAAATGCTTTAAAAGTCATTTTATTGCTAATTTTTGCCAATATTAAAGACCTTAAACCATTCACAGCAAAAAGAGTTCAGAAAAGTTTTCCACACAAGAAAGTTTAAAACTCCCCTTTTCTAACATTTCCACTTTGTCCAAAAATTCAGAACCTTTAAAATCAATGTCCAGAAAAAAAATACATTTTAAAACTTTTCCACATTTCTACACCGCTTTCCATCAACCCCAATCCAGTTTCAGCATAAACTGAAATTTGGTTTACGACGTGCTCTTTCTGAATTTCACTTATTGCCTTTTAGGGGTACCTCCATAATTAATGCGATATGGCACCACAGATTTGTATATAAAATTATTGTATAGGATTTTTCTTAAATTTTAATAGACTAAATTAATAATTTATTGTAAAATGTTTTAGTATTTAAAATCGTAGGAAACGCTTAACGTCTGAGCTTGTCGAAAGGTTTTGAAATGGAATATAGAAATACAATTCTTACTAAAAAAGAAAGAGAAGAATTATTAAAGTTCTTGGTAGAAGAAAAAAATTTGAACGATAATTTTACACTAACAAATGATGAGTTCTCAAAAATTGACAGACTTGAAAAACCTTACCATAAGATAGGATATGCCCTGCAATTTCTATATTTAAAAAATAAAGGAGTAAGCATTATCGAATTAAACAATAAAATCCCCCAAAATATAATTAATTATGTTGCATTGCAGCTTAATTGTGATCCTGGATTTCTTGATAAGTACTGGGAAATAAAAAATACTAAAAGACGGCATTTTAAAGAGATATGTGAAATATTGAAAGTTTCAAAATTTGAACAGAGTGCTGTTTTAATTAAAGAAATGCACAAAATTATTCTTTTCAATGGAAATTACTTAAATATGGTAAGAGATCTTTTGTATTATATGATAAATGCTAAAATAGTTCCACCTACAATTTCAGTGATAGAACATCTTTTATGGCTAGCCAATGAAAAAGGTGAAATTGAAATATATAAAAATATAACTGCACAAATATCCGATAGAGAAAAATTGAGAGAGCTCTTAACTGTGGAAGAAAATGGGTTTTCTATTTATTCCAGAATAAAAAATACAACAGTCAATCCCAGTTCAAATGGGATAAAAGAATTACTAAGGCTGATTAAAGAGTTAGAAAAATTTGGAAGGGTAGTAGATCTAAGTTTTTTAAGTGAAAGTAGACAAAGATATTTTTATCTTGAGATTCAACGTTCTGATAAATTTCGAATAGACAAATTTCGTAATATTGACAAAAAAGATGCATATCTGGCAATGTTTATACACTTCAAAAGGAAAGAATTTATAGATATGATAATAGAAACTACTTCGTTTTATACCCATACTGTTATGAAAAGAAGTAAGAAAAAAACAAAAGAACACAATTTAAAAAAACATATGAAATTAAAACTGAATTCTGAAAAACTTATAGAAGTCATAGAAAATATATTGGAAATAAAACAGCTGGAAGAACTTCAGGTATATCAGGAAAAGCTTCTTTTACTGAAAGAGGAATTAGATTCTCAGGAAAATCATATGGAAGATATTGATTTCCTGATAAAATCCCATAAAAATTTTAATTATTTTAATGAATTTTTGGAATGCATAGAGTTCGATACTTACACCAAAACTGAATTTATAAAACAACTAAAAATTTTTTCAAAATTAAAAAATAAGAAGAAAATAAATATAGATATTTCAGTTTTTAATTCCCAATGGCGTAATTATATAAAGAAATTCAAGTATAACCAGAAAATTATAGAATTGGCATTTCTTTATTCTATAAGGGACTACGTAAGATCTGGGGATATTTTTGTAAAAGAAAGTAAAAAATATAATAGTTTTGATCATTATTTAATAGAGTCACAAAAAGAATCGGATATTAAAGAAGTACAATCATTTATAAAAGAATTAAAACAACTATTTAAAATACCAGAAGATTTGAATTTCAGCCTGGAAATAATTCAAAATGAAAAAACAAAGTTTAGTGACAAAATTTATAGTTATTTTCCTAAAATATCTATGATTGAGATTCTCTATGAAGTAAATTCTTGGACAAATGTATTTGAAGATATAAGAGAAATTGATAGGAAATCTCAGGATAAATATAAATTATTCATTGCAACATTAATGTCAAATGGACATAATATAGGTTTTGCAAAGATGGCAATTTCAAGTTCTATAAATGAAGCTTTGTTAAGAAGAACAAATGAATTTTATTTTAATAATGAAACATTGTTAAAAATGCAGAAAACATTGGTGAATTATCATCATTCACTTAAAATTGTGAATAATTGGGGTGCTGGGGAAAAATCTTCTTCAGATGGAATGAGAATTCCAATAAACTCTAAAACAATTTATGCAGATTATAATTCTCATTATGGTAATAAGGGTGGAGCCATGTACAGACATATCAGTGATCAGTATACCCCCTTCTATATCCAGATGTTGGAAGGAAGAGACAGTAATCATGTTTTAGATGGGCTTCTTTATCATGGAACCAGTCTTGAAATATATGATCATTCAACAGATACAGCAGGATATACAGAACAAATGTTTGCATTAACTTATCTTTTGGGTTTCAATTTTAAACCCCGGATAAAAAATGTAGAACAGCAACAGCTTTACTCTTTTGAAAATGTAACTATCAATAATATTAAATTTCAGAAAATAAATGAAAAAATAATTATAGAAAATTACAATGAGATAATCAGATTAATAGAATCCATCAGATGTGGAAAAGTAAAAGCTTCTTTGATACTTCAAAAAATAAATTCATATAATCGAAATAATGGAATAGCCAAAGGATTGAAAGAAATAGGGAGGATCCTAAAGACTCGATATATATTAGAATATCTTACTAACGGTGATTTGAGAAAAGAAGTACAGAAAATGTTAAATAAAGGGGAGTCTATAAATTCAG